>NZ_JBEWYL010000001.1:0-290000 GCF_041477405.1 Candidatus Rickettsia barbarica
CGTTAGGGGGAGAGGTTATTAAAGCTACTACGACTAAGTTAACAGATGCTGCGTCAGCAGTGACATTTACGAATCCTGTAGTGGTGACCGGAGCGATAGATAATACCGGTAATGCAAATAATGGTATAGTAACGTTTACCGGTAATAGTACAGTAACTGGCAATATAGGTAATACAAATGCATTAACAACAGTGAATGTAGGAGCAGGTATAACATTACACGCTGGAGGAAGTCTAGATGCGAATAATATAGATTTTGGAGCCAGGAGTACTTTAGAGTTTAACGGACCTCTTGATGGTGGTGGTAACGCAATCCAGTATTATTTTAAAGGAGCTATAGCAAACGGCAATAATGCTATATTAAATGTTAATACAAAGTTACTTACGGCATATCATTCAACTATAGGAACAGTTGCAGAAATCAATATTGGAGCCGGTAATCTTTTTGCAATTGATTCAAGTGCTGGTGATGTTACTATATTAAATGCTCAAGATATTCATTTTAGAGCTCTAGATTCTTCTTTAGTACTTTCTAACTTAACCGGAGTCGGAGTAAATAATATATTATTAGCAGCTGATTTAGTAGCTCCCGGTGCTAATGAAGGTATGGTAGTCTTTGATGGTGGGGTTAGTGGTTTGAATATTGGGAGTAATGTAGCAGGTACCGCTAGAAATATCGGTGATGGAGGCGGTAATAAATTTAACACTTTATTTATTTGTAATGCCGTTACAATAACTGACGATGTAAATTTAGAAGGTATACAGAACGTGCTTATTAAAGATAAAGCAGATTTTACTAGTAGTACAGCATTTAATGCTGGTGCTATACAAATAAACGATGCTACTTATACGATTGATGCAAATAATGGTAATTTAAATATACCGGCAGGAAATATTCAATTTGCACATGCGGATGCTCAATTAATATTACAAAATAGTTCAGGAAACGACCGTACGATCACACTAGGTGCGAATATAGACCCTGATAATGACGATGAGGGTATAGTAATATTAAATTCTGTAACTGCAGGAAAAAAATTAACGATAGCCGGAGGCAAGACGTTTGGTGGAGCTCATAAGTTACAAACTATAGTTTTCAAAGGAGCGGGAGATTGTGGCACGGCAGGTACCACTTTTAATACAACAAATATAATGCTTGATATTACAGGTCAATTAGAACTTGGAGCTACTAAGGCAAATGTAGTTTTATTTAAGGATGCTGTTCAATTAACTCAAACCGGTAATATTGGAGGTGTCTTAGATTTTAATGCAAAAAACGGTACGGTAACATTAAATAACAATGTAAATGTTGCGGGAACAGTCAAAAATACCGGTGGTACTAATAACGGTACGTTAATAGTTTTAGGTGCAAGTAATCTTAATAGAGTAAACGGGATTGCTATGTTAAAAGTAGGTGCAGGAAATGTAACTATTGCCAAAGGCGGTAACGTTAAAATCGGCGAAATCCAAGGTACAGGTACAAATACTTTAACATTACCTGCACACTTTAACTTAACAGGCAGCATAAATAAAACCGGTGGTCAGGCTCTGAAGCTAAACTTCATGAATGGCGGTAGTGTTAGCGGTGTTGTAGGGACTGCGGCTAATTCGGTTGGTGATATCACAACGGCAGGTGCTACAAGTTTTGCAAGCAGTGTTAACGCAAAAGGTACCGCGACACTTGGCGGTACTACAAGTTTTGCCCATACATTCACTAATACAGGTGCGGTTACTTTAGCCAAAGGTTCTATCACTAGTTTTGCTAAAAATGTAACGGCTACCAGCTTTGTAGCTAACAGTGCTACTATTAATTTCGGCAATAGCCTAGCCTTTAATAGTAATATAACAGGTAGCGGTACTACACTTACTTTAGGTGCAAATCAAGTAACATATACTGGTACCGGTAGCTTTACCGATACGCTAACCTTAAATGCTACTTTTGACGGAGCAGCTAAGTCAGGTGGTAATATCTTAATTAAATCAGGTAGTACTCTTGATTTATCAGGGGTTTCAACTTTAGCACTTGTTGTTACTGCTACTAATTTCGACATGAATAATATAAGCCCAGATACAAAATATACGGTAATATCTACAGAAACAGCAGGTGGTTTAAAGCCTACTCCTAAAGAGAATGTTAAAATAACTATTAATAATGACAACCGTTTTGTTGACTTTACTTTTGATGCATCGACTTTAACGTTATTTGCAGAGGATATAGGTGCAGATGTTATATATAAAGATTTTGCACCGGATGGACCGCTTGCAAATATCCCAAATGCTGCAAATATAAAGAAATCGCTTAAGTTAATGGAGAATGCTCCCAATGGTTCAGATGCACGTCAAGCTTTCAATAACTTTGGTCTAATGACACCGCTACAGGAAGCAGATGCTACAACTCATCTCATGCAAGATGTTGTAAAACCTAGCGACACTATAGCTGCCGTTAATAATCAAGTTGTAGCGGGTAATATATCAAGTAATATAACTGCTCTAAATGCTAGAATGGATAAAGTACAAGCAGGGAATAAAGGTCCTGTTTCTTCTGGTGATGAAGATATGGATGCTGAGTTTGGTGCGTGGATAAGCCCGTTTGTCGGTAATGCAACGCAGAAGATGTGTAACAGTATAAGTGGTTATAAGTCTGATACAACTGGTGGCACTATAGGTTTTGACGGCTTCGTTAGCGATGATCTAGTACTCGGACTTGCATATACAAGAGCCGATACTGACATTAAGCTAAAAAATAATAAAACGGGCGATAAGAATAAGGTAGAGAGCAACATCTATTCTTTATACGGTTTATATAGTGTACCTTATGAAAATCTCTTCGTTGAAGCTATAGCATCTTACTCAGATAATAAGATAAGAAGCAAATCAAGACGTGTTATTGCAACGACACTAGAGACTATCGGTTATCAAACTGCAAACGGTAAGTATAAATCCGAAAGCTATACAGGTCAGTTAATGGCTGGTTATACCTATATGATGCCTGAGAACATTAACTTAACACCGTTAGCTGGGCTTAGATATTCGACTATCAAAGATAAGGGCTATAAGGAAACCGGTACTACTTACCAAAATCTTATCGTTAAAGGCAAGAACTATAATACTTTCGACGGTTTACTCGGTGCTAAAGTATCAAGTAATATCAATGTCAATGAAATAGTGCTAACACCTGAGCTTTACGCAATGGTCGATTATGCATTCAAGAATAAAGTTTCGGCGATTGATGCAAGATTACAAGGTATGACTGCTCCTCTTCCAACCAACAGCTTTAAGCACAGCAAAACAAGTTTTGATGTTGGTGTCGGTGTTACTGCTAAGCATAAAATGATGGAATACGGGATTAACTACGGTACCAATATCGGAAGTAAGTATTTCGTTCAGCAAGGTAGTGTAAAAGTTCGTGTTAATTTTTAATTAACCGTTCTATAATCATAAAAAAAGCCTATATAGTTTGACTATATAGGCTTTTTTGCTTTATAATGTAGTTTTGAGAAGCGTCATTGCGAGGAGCGAAGCAACTTGGCAATCTCGTCAAATATCCTGAGATTGCTTCGTCACTTACTTCGTAATTTCCTTGCAATGAAGATAAAAACTTAAATAAAAAATTATGTTAGATAATATTAGAAAAACTGCCGATAGTTTTATAATGCGGGTTTTATTCGCAATGATAGCTTTTGCTTTTGTCGGCTTTGGTATTAAAGATGTATTAAATGGAAGAAGAAGCGGCGATATTGTTACTTTTTCTCATGTGAAAAATATCTCCCAGGAAGATTTTTTGAGAGCAAAATCTTTAGAAATTAATGTTATAAGTAAGCAAACGGGAACAAGTTTAACGGATGAAGAAATAGCACAGTTAAATATTGATAACCGAATCCTAAAAAGGCTTGTTTACAATAATGTCTTAGATTATTTAGTGAGTTATTATGACTTAGATTTAAGTGATGATACAGTTAAAATTTTAGTTAAAGAATCACCGGTTTTTAAAAATGAGCAAGGTGTTTTCAATATAAAAATTTTTAAAACTTATTTTAGAAATTCTTATATGGATGAAGAAAAATATTTATTAAACTTCAAAGAAAAAGCTCTAAAAAATATTTTTGTTGGTACTTTTATAGAAAGTTTCTATGTTCCTAAAGCTATGACTGACAATATAGTAGATTATATGGCTGAAAAAAGAGAAGTAGAATTAATACAAATAGATTTACAAAATAAACCGAAAGATTTACAAATCCCTACTCCTACCGATCAGCAATTAAAGGATTTTTACCAAGATAATAAAACCACTTTTGAGGTACCTGAGAAACGCAGCTTTTCTTATATTAAAGCTAATATTAAGGATTTAAAAGTCTCAGTTACTCAAGATGAGTTGTTAGAATTTTATAATGAAAATAAAGATGAATTCGGTGATCAAAGTTTTGAAGCGGTACAAAAACAATTACATGATTTATTAAAGGCTCAAAAAATCGACATACTTAATATGGAGTTTGCTAAAAAGCTGGAAGATGAGACGGCAGCCGGTTCTAGCTTAGTTGAAATTGCCGAAAAATATAAGTTACCGATACAAAACGTTAACTATATCAGTTATGCAGAGCTTATTGAAGATAAAATAATTGCTGAAAGTGCCGATAGTATTTTTGAGCTTTCGGAAGGTGAATTATCTTATCCTATAGAAACAGAGGATAAAAGCTATCTTATATTGGTAGAATTAAAATCTATTCAGCCGGCAAAAATACCTGAATTTGATGCTATTAAAGAGCAGGTAAATAAAGCTTGGATAAAGCGGAATATTGCAGATGTAAACTTAAAAATTATCAAGGATTTAGCAAAGGAATATAATTCAGATCAAGAGAACATAAAAGAGTTTAAAGCTACCGGAATAAAAATAAGCAAAAAAAGCTATATTAGATCCGAAATGGAAAATGATCTAACACTAACTCCTGAAATATTATTATCAATTTTTAATACTACAATAGGAAGTAATACGCCTGTATTTCAAGTAGGTGATGAAGTATATTTTGCACATATTAAATCTAGCAGTATCGATGAATTAACAGCTAAAAATATTCATGTCAATTCAGAAAAAAATATAATATATAATATTAAAAATTCTGTAATTGACGAGCTAATTAACTACACAATTATTCAGAATGATATGCAGGTAAAAGCTAATTTTAGTAAGTAGCGAAATCCATCAGGTCATACCGTATCGTCATTGCGAGGAAATTACGAAGTAATTGACGAAGCAATCTCAGGATATTTAATGAGATTGCCACGCAGCCTATGGCTGCTCGCAATGACGATAAAATAAGCCGCACATTATAAACAAAAAAAACTATGAGCTTTAAAGATTTACAGGAGTTTTTAAAATTTTTAGAAAAAAACGGTGAGTTAAAGCGTATTGCTCTTGAGGTTAAAACTGACTTAGAAATTACTGAAATTAGTAGAAGAATATTAGCACAAGGCGGACCTGCATTACTTTTTGAAAATGTTATAAAAGTCGACGGCATTAAGTCCGACATACCTGTTCTAACTAATCTTTATGCTAGTATAAATCGTATTTGTATGGGGCTTAAACTTAAGTCACCCAAAGAATTAAGAGAACTTGGAGTTTTACTAGCATTCCTTAAACAGCCGCAACCACCTGCATCTTTTAAAGAAACATTGTCAATGTTACCGCTTGCTAAGCGTATATTTGCTATGTCTCCTAAAACCGTATCAAAAGCAGCTTGTCATGAAATCGTCATTGACAAACCGAATATTAATATATTGCCGATCCAAAGATGTTGGCCGGATGATATTTCGCCTTTAATTACTTGGGGTATAGTATTTACTAAAGGTCCAACAAAAGATAAAATCGATAATTACAACCTTGGCATATATAGAATGCAGGTTATTTCAGAAAATAAGCTATTGATGCGTTGGTTAAAGTTACGGGGGGGAGTAGAGCATCATAAACGTTGGAAAGAAGCAAAAAAAGAACCTTTTCCTACTGCTATCGTTATCGGGGTAAATCCAGCGGTAACTTTGGCAGCAGTTATGCCGATACCTGAGAATATCTCGGAGTATAATTTTGCTGGTTTACTCGGTAATAAAAAAGTAGAGTTGGTACAATGCAAAACTATTGACCTCAAAGTACCTGCACATAGTGAAATAGTTCTGGAAGGCTATGTAAGTTTAGAGGAGTATTTGCCTGAAGGTCCTTTTGGGGATCACACCGGATATTATAATGATGTTGAGGAATTTCCTGTATTTACGGTTACCGCAATAACGATGAAGAAAAATCCAGTATATTTAAGCACCTATACAGGAGAACCGCCTGATGAGCCATCAATCTTAGGTGAAGCATTAAATGAAATTTTTATTCCTATATTACAGCAACAATTTCCGGAAATAGTCGATTTTTGGCTTCCACCTGAAGGTTGTTCATATAGAGTTGCGGTAGTATCGATTAAAAAATCCTATCCCGGTCATGCTAAAAGAATAATGCTTGGGATTTGGTCTTACTTACGGCACTTTATGTATAGTAAGTTTATTATAGTTGTAGATGACGATATTGATGTTCGTAATTGGCAAGAAGTAATTTGGGCAATAGCAACAAGAAGCGACCCAAGGCGTGATACGAGCTTTATAGATAATTCCCCGATAGATTATTTGGATTTTGCATCTCCTGAGTCAGGCCTTGGTAGTAAAATGGGAATAGATGCAACTGATAAAATATACCCTGAGACAAATAGAAAATGGGGTAAAAAAATAGAAATGAGTCAGGAAGTTATCGACAAGGTTAATAGTATGTGGAATAGTTTAAAGATATAAGGTATACTCGTTTAATTTGAAAAATTGGCATCGTTGTTTCATATTTTTTGATCCTCACGTAGGGCTAATGATTTAATTTGGACGTTTTTTGTCAATAATTACTTACTCGGTAAAAAATCGATGCCTTTTGATTTGCTATATTGGAATGCGGATTCTACTAATTTGCTGGCAAAAATGTATGAGGAATATTTACAAAATACATATTGCAATAACTTGCTAAAAGAGTCTAATAATTTAGAGGTACTCTGAACAAAAATGGATCTTGGAAAAGTTAATTGTGACTCTTTTTTCGTAGCCGCAAAAGAAGATCATATAGCTCCATGGCGTTCAATATATGATGGAGTAAAATTATTAAACGGACATAAGATTTTTTGTCTCACGGATTCAGGGCATGTAGCAGTTGTAGTTAATCCTCCCGCTAGTGCTAAATATAATTATCGGTTTAATGACGACTTAAGTTTAAGTAGTCATGAGTGGCTTATGAAAGCTACGGAATATAAAGGCTCATGGTGGAATTATTGGCTTAATTGGCTTATAAAAAATAATGATAATAAGCTAGTAGATTCTTTAGATTATCAGAATCTAGAGGTTATTGAAGAAGCTCCAGGAAGTTACGTAAGGAAGTAGGTGTTGTTTGTGGGGATACTAAATCGTCTCATTGCGAGCAGCCATAGGCTGCATGGCAATCTCATGAGATTTTGCTTCGTCAATTATTTTGTACTTTTCCTCGCAATGACGGAAAAGCCGATCTATGCAATGCCTAAAATATAAATAAGTCATGAAGAGAAAAAATAATAAATTTATAGAAATATCTATTGCCTTTATTTTGGGCATTGCTTTAGGTCTTTATGGACAGAATTCGGATTATTTTACTAATCTAATAAGTCAAAAATCAGTAGCTTTATCTGCTATGCAAATAAAGCATTACAATATTTCAGAGCTTTCAAGAAGTAAAGTTAGTACATGTTTTACTCCGCCTGCCGGTTGTACTAAGTTTATAGCCAATCAGATAGATAAAGCTGAAGAATCTATTTATATGCAGGCATACGGTATGAGCGATGTGTTAATTACTACTGCACTTATTAATGCACAAGCGCGAGGAGTAAAGGTTAGAATATTGCTTGATCGTAGTAATTTAAAGCAAAAATTTTCTAAATTACATGAATTACAACGAGCAAAAATTGATGTAGATATAGATAAAGTACCGGGAATCGCTC
Organism: Candidatus Rickettsia barbarica; assembly: GCF_041477405.1. Lineage (NCBI taxonomy): Bacteria > Pseudomonadati > Pseudomonadota > Alphaproteobacteria > Rickettsiales > Rickettsiaceae > Rickettsia > Candidatus Rickettsia barbarica. The sequence goes on from NZ_JBEWYL010000001.1 coordinate 8,036, forward strand.
ATAATAAAGTTATAATTATTGATAAAAAGAAAGTAATAACCGGTTCGTTTAATTTCACGGCTGCTGCCGATAAACGTAATGCTGAAAATGTAATTATTATAGAAGATCAGGAGCTAGCAGAATCTTATTTACAAAATTGGTTAAACAGAAAGACGAGCAACTGAGAGGAGATTCCTACTATGTCATTCTTGCGAAAGCAGGAATCTAGTAGCTAAAAGATATAAATAGATTTTAAACATTTTTGATGATATTCACTAGCTTGTTTGAAATCTTTAGAAGTTGCTGCTTCTTTAGTAGTATTCAAAATAGTATTAACATTATTTTGTATAATTTCGGAATTTTTCTTAAGCAAAGATTGCATGCTTTCTGTAGCAATTTGGTTAGTTATTAAAAGAATATTCATAGCTCTTTGCATTGTATTTGTGATAGATGCAAGATCTGCACTAGGGATATTTTTCATAGAACTCATATAAAATTCTGGATTCATATAGGATTTCATTAAAAATTGTGTATTATTTCACATTATTCATTATCCTAAAAAATTTTTTGTGTTTTATAGGTTACGTATATGTAAACATAAACCCTCAATTCATGCTCACATTTATAAAATTATGAGTCAATAATTGTTAGCATTAAGAATAATATTAAAAATAGTTAAGTTTTTATAAATGTTAGATACATCAATTCAAGCATTAATAAATAAGTGGCAAAAATACCTCGTTTTGCAAAGAAATTACTCTAATCATACAGTAATTTCTTATAATAATGACCTTAAGCATTTTCTTGAGTTTATGAATTATTATAATTCAGAGCTTGTAACGATAAATCATATTAAAACCGCAGATATCAGATTAATCCGAAGTTGGCTTGCAAAACGTAACTGTGATAATTTTACCGCTTCTTCAATTTCACGTGGTTTATCTGCAGTAAAAAATTTTTATAGGTTTTTAGAGAAAACAACACAATTAAATAGTCATATAATTTTTTCTATAAAATCTCCTAAAAAGACTAAATTGTTACCAAAAGCTTTATCGGAAGATGATGTAGTAATATCACTTGAACATATTGAAGAATACGGGAATGTTAAGTGGGTAGAACTTAGAAATAAAGCCCTACTTGTCCTTATATATGCTTCAGGTCTACGTATATCGGAAGCATTATCAATTACGAAACTTCATCTACAAAATCTAGAATTTATAAGAATAATAGGTAAAGGTAGTAAAGAAAGAATAATTCCGTGGTTACCGATTGCTAAAAATTTAATTACCCAATATTTAGAAATATTGCCGTATAAGTTAGGTGATAATGAACCCATATTTAGAGGAAAGCAGGGTAAGAAATTGCAACCACCGGTATTTAATCGTGAATTAATTAAATTAAAGCATTTTTATGGTTTACCGCAGCATTTAACTGCTCATTCATTTAGACATAGTTTTGCTTCACATTTGCTTGAGTATGGTGCAGATTTACGCTCTCTTCAAGAACTATTAGGTCATAAAAGTCTATCTACTACACAAAACTATACTAAAACAAGTATAAAGCATTTAGAAGCTGTATATACTACCGTATATCCAATTAAAAAATAAAATATATTAATATTCATATATATATTATTTTAAAAACCTTATAAACATAATATATTAAAGTTAATATTGAGATATTAATATGCTAGAAACACCTAATTTACCTATGGGATATAAACCTTCTCAAGATGAAGAATATATGTGTCCTAATCACCTAGAATATTTTAGACAAAAACTTTTAAGATGGAAAGAGGATTTATTAAAGGAATCTCAAGAGACTTTAAATCATTTAAAGGAAGCAAATTTAAAAGAATCCGATCTTAACGATTGTGCTACTCATGAAACAGAAAGAGCTTTTGAGCTTCGTAGTAGAAATAGATATTATAAATTAATGAGTAAAATAGAAGAAGCATTATCACGTATTAAAAATGGAGAATATGGTTACTGTGAAGCAACAGGCAATCCAATAGGTATAAAAAGATTAGAAGCACGACCTATTGCTGCATTATGTATTGAAGCTCAAGAGCGTCATGAAAATTATGAGAGAAGTCATTTGGATGAGCTTGGGAATTAAGTAGCTAGGTAATTTATGTGCGTGGATCGCAAGAATCCAAAAACATTTAATGCCACCCCGTGGCTTGACCACGGGGTCTAGAAAAACAAATTATTATATTAATAATTTTAGTATTTTTAACTAGATTCCGTGATCAAGTCGCGGAATGACAATAATTCATTTTTGCAGGCATGATACTTGAACATCTAAAACCTAAAGAAGTTAGAGCATTTACTGTTTCAAATAAAGGTAATCCCATAACATTTGAATATGAGCCGGAAATAAATGAGATAAAAGCTTCTGCATAACCGGAAATTTTACATCCGCCGGCTTTATCTATTCCCTCATCCAAAGAACAATAAAAATTAATCTCTTCATCACTTAATTTTTTGAACTTAACAATAGTCTGAACTATTTTTTGTCTAACTGTAAGCTGATCATTCTCTTTTTTGATAATACATAAACCGGTATAGACACGATGACGACGCCCGGATAACATCTTAATACAATTCTTGACTTCTTCATAAGTAGTAGCTTTCGGCAATATTCTTCTACCTACTGCCGCTACGGTATCGGCAGCTATAATTATAGCTGATTCCTCTATTTGAGATGCAATTTTTATAGCTTTTTCGTAAGCAAGTCTTATGGCTAAGGGAGCGGGTAATTCACGCAAATTAGGTGTTTCGTCTATATCTGCCGGAATAATTTGTGAAGGGATAATTTTGATTCTGTTTAGTAACTCAATTCTTGCAGGAGAGCTTGATGCTAATATAATCGGTAGGTTTTTTCTGTTCTGCTTCATACTTATAAAGACTAGTGACGATGAATCACACGCCCCTTAGTTAAATCATAAGGAGTCATTTCTACCATAACTTTATCTCCTAGTAATATTCTGATACGATTTTTACGCATCCTACCGGAAGTATGAGCAATAATTACATGATCATTCTCAAGCTTTACTCTGAAAGTAGCATTAGGTAAAAGTTCAAGTACTGTACCTGTAAACTGAATGAGGTCGTCTTTTGACATTATAATTTATGTTTTTATGGTCGGGGCGGAGAGATTCGAACTCCCGACCCTCTGGTCCCAAACCAGATGCGCTACCAGGCTGCGCTACGCCCCGATAATTAATTATGTCTATACTATATACTCTATTATTCGTAGCAAATCAATTTGTTTATATAAAATTGTTTATATAAAAATTTATAGATTTTACCTAGAAAAAATGGTTTTGTTAGGTTCTGAGCGTTATTGTATTAGTCCTGTGGCTTTGTTGTATGGTCCTTATGTTCATACCCGTGGAAGCGGGAATCCAGTCTTTTTTGCTGTTATACTGTGACTTGACCCCGATCTTGTATAACAGACTGTGTCCTGAGGTCCCGCAATCAAGTTGCGGGATGACATTAAAGATTACTGGATTCCTGCTTTCGCAGGAATGACATAAGAGGTACAAAAATTAATAAAGTTTTGCGGTTTTGCTAAAATAGATAGGTTTTACCCTTGTATTTCTTAAGTTTTATATACGATTTACCGAATTTCTATAAAGAGTACATAAAGTTTAATTTATTTTAAACAAGAAAAGTAACCATAAGTTACTTTTCTATATAGAAAATACTTCTTTATAAACATTTTTTTATAGATATTTTTAGTATTAATTAATGTTTTTCAATTAAAAGTAATATATTGTTTGTATAACAAAATCATAAGTTAGAAAAATTAAGCCCAAATTTAGGAGATATTATATCAAGTCAACGATAAAAAATTTAATAAAAAAAGGCATGTTTACATCAATTGCGGCATTGATGCTTGCTAGCACTAGTTAGTGCCCTTGGTATTGCTAACCGAATCGTAACAGTAGGGGGTGGCTCAGTAGCTGATGGTAGTGCTTTTGGCGGAGGAGCATATGTACCAGGTTCATTTGTAACCCTTGGCGAAGTAAATAATTTTACTGCAGATGTGCCAGCAATGCCTGCTATATATTTAGATACCTTTAATAATGCAACAATACTGTGCCACATAACATATTTTGGACCGGTTATACCTGTTGATCTTACTAAAGAAAATGTCGGGCGTGTTGTAGATGTCCCTAACGCTATAAACATCGCTTTAACAGGTACGCCAGTTACAAATGCACAAGCACTTGCAGTGGTGCCTCCTTTTGCGCCAGGACCAGGGAAGCACCAGGGAATACTTACTATTTTAACAGCTTTAATTTTAACGATTTAGCTAGTACTTTGATTTTTCAGGCTACATCACTTTTTCCTTCTACTGGTGATAATAGAATTGCCTTTATCTCAGGTTCAGGTAGTATAGTAACTTCTATTCAAGGCCAGGCAGATCTTACATTACAGATTGACACTGACTTTCAATTTAAACATCCAAGTTGGATTAAGGCAAAAACTTTTAATATTGCAAATAATAAGCTACTTAATTTTGCTACTGATACTTCACCAGGCGCAGGTCTTTACGTTAATGAAGTTATGGATATACAACCTTATATAGACATAGTATCAAGTTCAGCGGCCAAAATGCTACTTATGACGTAAGTAATGAATCGCCAAATGCTGCAGAATTTGTGGCTAGCTTCAACCTAGTTCCAGCAAATGATGTAGATGGTCAATTAAGAGTACACGTGGCTTCCGGTAGCCGAGAAATTGCACTTAATGCAGGTACAGGTAGCGGTAATGGAACAGGAGGGACAATAAGGCTTAACAAATTTTTAACCGATGGGATAGGAGCTCCTCTAAATCACACTCCAGCTACAATTACAGGAACCATCTTTGCCCAAACTATTCAGATAGGAAAGCAATAGGGAACCAGTATCAGCCTATTAATATAGGAGTAGACACGCCGTATGGTGTGGATTGGATACCGGCGCGGGAGGATTAGTACAATTTACGCAGAACTCGTTAGTACGATTTCAGCAAGATGTAATTTCTGATATAGATTTTAACGGTACGGCCGCACAAGTAACAATCGCTGATGGTAAGAATGTTGGTGGGGCTACCGGTGGTAATATAGATAATAAATTAGGAGGAGGTGTTAAATTTTGTCGGTAATAGTACGGTTATCGGTAATGTAGGAGCTACAAATCCGGTTAATATATTAAATGTTCAAGGCAATAATGCCGGTACAATAAACCTTGCTGCAGGCGGTAATTTAGCGGCAGTAACAAGTAGCGGAGGTGTTAACGGTATTGTTAATGTTTTAGGAGTAGGTACGCTTGGACCTGTAACAGGTATTGCGGCTTTGAATCTTAACGGAGCAGGGAATGTTATGATAGTCGGAGCATCTAGTGCAACTACTCTTACCATAAATAATGCAGGTGTGGTAGCTACAGCTGCGGGTGGTTGTACCAGTAATGCTGCGGTCGGAGCAGGCCAACTTACAACAAATACTACCGGTAATGTTACTGTCGGAACAGGAACATATACAGGCAATATTACCGGTAATGCAACTTTTGGCGGGGCCGGAACTATTAACACAACAGTTATTACAGGACAGACTGATTTTAAAGGGTCTGCAGGTATGGTTAACATTAATGATACCGGTACTTTAGCAGCAGTGACAAGTAGTGCAGCAACTAACAGTAGTTTAGTATTTTTAGGAGGCGGTAACGTTACCGGAGTCATAAATAATATTGGAGCAATTACTGTTAATGCAGCGGGTAATAAAACGGTTATCTTGCAAAAAAGTGTATCCACTACTTCTTTAACACTTGGTAACAATGCTGTAGCGAATTTACAAGACTCGCTTACAAAAAGCGGTAACGTGGATTTTACCAATGGCGGTGTTTTAGAGTTTTCGGGAGCAAATCCTGCAGGTTATTTACTTAACAGACGAATCAAAAACGGGAACACAGGAACATTAAACGTTTATACTACCGGTACTACTTTAACGGCTACTGATTCAAGTATAGGTATGGTAAACACAATTAATATCGGGCAGGGAAATGCAGTCGCAGCATTTACGATAGATGTATCTAACAAGGCTTTAACGCTAGGAAGTGATATTAATTTGAATAATACTAAATCCGTATTTGGTTTAACTACTAGCAAAAATCAACAAGTTACCTTTATGAATAGTGTCGATGGTTTTGCCGGTGGAGGCGGTAGCGTCAATTTAAGTAGTACTTCTAGTACTATACCTAATAATAATGTGTTAACTTTGCAGGGTAATTTGGGTAATGAAACTCTTGGCACAAAGGCAAATCCCCTTGCTATTATAAATGTTAGTGGTAATGTCGGCGTTGTTGGTACTAATGCTACGTTAGGTACAAATGGACTTGATATGAGTAATACTGCAGTGCTTAATATTGCTGCTGGTGGGGTTTTTGCCGATGCATCACTTACCTCGGCTAAGATTGCCAAAATTAATATCGGTGAGGTTAATGCTGGACCAGCCGTTTATGCCCTTGATGCATTAAACGGTGATTTTCCATTAGATGCACCAGGTGTTACATTCGTGAATTCCGCATCTGTTTTAAAGTTAATGACTACCGTAGCTAGCGGCAAAAACAGTACTATAGAGTTAACAGGTAATATAGAGCCAGTTATTCCAAATACCGGTGTAGTTGAGATAAATGCAAGAAATGCTAATACCAAGTTAACAATAGATGGTATGGCTAATAAGTATGCTATCGGAACAAAAGCAAATCCGGTGAGTAAAGTACAACTTACAGGGTACGGAATACTGGTAATAACTGCTCTTAATACCCCAAATATCGACGTATCCGTTGCAAAAGTTGCTATAGGATCACAGTTTGGATCAAATTTTTTTCTCCACTACTTCCGGTTCTATTAATAGCGAGCTTGGGGCTGTAAAGATTGACGGTAATATGAATTGCCAAAATAATGCCGGTACCGTAGCAATATTTGCTAGTGATATAGCAAATAATATAACATCAGCTATTACCGGTAATATAACAAGTACCGGAGGTACTAACGGTACTATAGGTACAGTTGACGGTAATGGAAACTTAACGAATACAATTACGAACCTTGCAATGTTAAAAGCGGGTGTTGACAACAGCACCGTTACGATTAACGCCGGCGGTAATATGTCAATTGCTGAAATCCAAGGAACCGGCACGGGTAATAAGTGTTTACTCAAGCAACTAATTTAACCAGTGGTATTAACATCACAGGCGGTAAAGATGTGGATTTAATGTTTACCGGTCCAAGCAGCGTTAGTGGAGCTATAGGTAGCAGTACTTCAAAAGTGGGTGATATAACTATTAGCGGTGATGTATTAAATTGTATCGGAGGTATTAATGCAGGATATGTAGTAATATTAATAAATGGTGGCGACATAAAATTTAAGGGAACAACGAATAGTTTAGATATTTCTAAAGGATCAAGCTTTTCTCCTTTTGCTTTTAAATCCTGAGGATAGAGCATGGTGATTTTTGATGAATTTACTGCTATTACTTATTCCGGTAGTATAGGTACTAAAGGAATGGTCGATATAGTTCAAATAGACAGGGGTGATGTTACAATTCAAGGTACCGTGAAAACAGGCTCGATTTCATTTACTACTGCTCAGTCTGAAACTTTAAGCCTTAATAATACAAGTATAATAAATGAATCGATTACGACCACAGGTAATAAAATCCATACTCTTGCAATATCAAATGATTTAACAACTGGAGCTAGTGGTAGTGGTTCGGTAGGTTCAGACTCAAATCACCTTAAAACCGTTCAGTTCAACGGTGTAGACAGTAAAATCACAATCGATAGCGAAGATTTTTACTCGAGTATAACAACCAAGACTAATAATCAAGGTACGGCAATATTTAACGCTAATAATGGTTTGACCGATGATTTAGGCGGTGAGAATTTAAACCTTAAACTAGTTCAGTAGTAATAAAGACACGGTAAAAGGGGATACCTATGCTAAAAACTATTGATGCCGGTAAATCAGCGGTATTTACCGGTTATAACAGTAGAAGTTTAGACATTTCGTCAGCCACGGTCGGCGGTGTTAAAGTGCCAAGAGCAACAACAAAATTTCATTACAAAACAAAAATCGTTTCAGAGAACTTCAAAGGGAGTAGCAGCAACTCTTCAGCGGAATACATTAATGCTGCACTTGTACAAGCACCGATTAATGGAGGTAGTCATAAATTCGATGATGATGTATGGTTACAAAAAGCGGTAACAGGCACTAATACTATTACTTTTGTACCGAAGAAAACCGCTTTTATTATTGCATCGGATTTAGGAGCAAATACTATAAGTTGCCGATCATGCAACAATGATGTTTACCTGTGATAATACTAGTGTAAATGTCGGGGGCAATATCTCAGGAAGTAATATAACTTTCGATCTTGGTAATAATAAAGTTACTTATACAGGCTCTGCTACTCCTACCGGTGAGCTTATTATAAATGTCTTCTATGATACTATAAATACAGGGCAAACAGGCAACGCTAATAGCGGTAATATAGTACTCGCAAGCGGTAGTACCTTTGATTTATCAAATGTTTCTTCAATTAAAGTATTTTTAACTGCACAAAATAATCCGTTTGCTATTGGGCAAGGTAGTGCTTATCCTATCATCACCACGGCAGGAGGTAATATCATAGTTGGTCATGCTGTAAGCTTACCGTTTAATGTAACCGCTAATGAAGGTGGTTTTGTCAGATCGCAAATTACAGGTAATTCCTTTGTACTTTTGATGATAGAACCAACAGGAGATGTAACAATAGATAATATCATCAAAATTTTAATAAATACTCCTGTTGGTAATGTTATAGTAAATACCCTTGTAGGGCAAAGATGAGAAGTCGTTGAACATCTATTACCTATAATTCAAAGACCTTCAAATGAAATACATAGAATAACTACTCCGCTTATTACCCCAATGGGGGGTCCTTCCGTCGGTTCGAGTGTTGGAGGTTTTAGCCCTCTACAGCCGCCACCAACTAGCGGTAGTGTAGTTAACAATATATATGTTCCGCCTACCACTCCGGGCGGCTACAACGTAACACCTAGCAATCCGGCAGGATATAATACTCCGACTACTCCCGGTTACAGGTACAGGCGGATTTGGTCCTAACGGACCTGGTACAGGAGGTAATATTGGTACAGGCGGCGGTAGCCCATCAGTTGGTACCGGTGGTTTTAGTCCTAACGGTCCTGCTAATGTCGGAGGCAATCCTTACGGTCCGAATGCTTCGGTCGTAACGATTCCAACCTCAAACGTAGGCGCTAACCAGTTATCAACTGGAGGAGGCGGTAGCTTTGGAGGTACTACGGGTTATAACAGTCCGTCAACAGGTGGCTCAAGCTACAATAGTCCAGTTTTCGGTTCGGATGTATACAGTCCATCAATGGCTTCGAGTGGTTAGAGTGGTGCCGGTGGCTCAAGTTATAATAGTCCTGCTGCAACCGGTATTGCTCCTGCTAATAGAGGTAACTCTTCAGCACAAGGGAGCAGTTCTAGTTTGGGAGGTACAACTAAAGGCGGTGTAACCAACAGCGGAAGTAGTCCATACGGTAATAGCTATAATCCTAAAGCAACAGGTATTTCTCCCGCTAATAATAGTAACGGCATGGGAAGTAGTTCCGGTAGCGATATGTCTGCTATAGGTAGTAGCCGAGATAATTCTGCAGGTACAAGTAGCGGTGGAAGCTTAGGTAGCGGAATAAGTCGTGCTAAAGCGAATGACGGCTTTAATGGTAATCAGAAAGTAAGGGAGAGAATTAAGGCTCTTGAAGATGAAAATAACAATGCTACGAATCCTACAGCAGAAGATGCTACATCACGTAAGAGAGGTGTAGCTGTCGGAGGCGGTGATTGTGAACTTGATGAAAGTAAAGCTAATAATTCCATTTACGGGGCATGGGCTAGCCTATATTACGGTAAGGCAGTACAAAAAGCCTTTAACGGACTTTATAAAGCTAAATCTACCGGTGGCTTAATCGGGATTGATACCGTTATAAACGATAATATAGTTCTGGGTGCTGCTTATTAGAGTCGATACGAAGTTACGTAAAATGCTAAAGCCGGCAATACTACTAAGGTCGGAACTAATATGGGCTCTATATACGGTTTATATAGCTTTATAAATAACCTATTTATAGAAGGCGTAACCACCTATGCACGAAGTAATATTGAAACTAATGAACTACGTAATATTATAGGCGGTTATGAAACAGCACACGGTAAATATAATTCAACTTCTTATAGTGGTCAAGTAGTTGGGGGTTATAATTATCTATGGAAAGAAACTTCATTTGCACCGATGGCAGGAATCAGGCTTACTAAGATTAAAGATTCCGGTTATCAGGAATACGGTACTTCTTTCCAAAACCTAACTATTCAGAAACGTCAATATAACAAGGTTGAAGGTATACTCGGCGGTGAAATTAAGACAACCTACTATAAGGATGAATTCATAATTAGACCGCAAATTCATGCCTTTATTAATTACGATTTCAAAGGTAAAACACCGGCAATCGTTGCAGATCTTAACGGTCTTAATGAGCCTCTACCGGTACTGGCACCTAAACCTACTAAAATGCTATATGATTTAGGGGCAGGTGCAGTAATTAAGAAGGGTAGAATGGAGCACGGAGTGCATTACAGTCTGAACTTAGCTAAAAAATACCATGCCCAGTTCGGTACGCTAAGATTTAAAGTAAACTTCTAAAAACCCGCATCAATTAAGAATAAGGATTTTAAAATCCTTATTCTTAATTGCACACCGAATAGCGGATTACTATATAATCAGCTGTTTGTATAAAATTAAATAATAAGTTGAATTTATACAAGGATTATCATATTAATATATGTAATTATTTTTCGGAAACTGCGATAGTTTTTATGGTAATTGCATGTAGTTTTTTATTTAATATTTCAGACAGGACGTTTTTTACTAATTTATGTTGATTAATTAAAGAAAGTCCATTAAATTGAACATCTGATATTTCTAAGGCATAATGGTCTTGATCTCCTACTAAATCAGTAATTTTCATTGTACTGTTCGGAAATGATTCTTTAAGTATTTTTTCTAACTCTTCTACAGATATTGCCATTATTTTATCAATATTAATTAAAGTTTTTTTGCTTAAAGTAAAGCTTTATATGAATTTTTATTATAGAATTTTAAACATTCATTGATAAAATCGACTCTTATGCATATAATAATATTATTATATCATTCTATTAATTATTATGAAAAAAGAAACTGAAGAATTAAAATTATTTATCTTAGAATGTTTAAGTGAGAAAAAAGCAGAAGATATTGAGGTAATTGATTTAACAGGAAAACATAAATTAGCCGATTATATTATATTTGCTAGCGGTCGTTCGACTAAAAATGTTGGAGCAATTGCTGAATATGTAGCTTTAGAATTAAAAAATAATGCTGGTATAAATAGTAATATTGAGGGGCTTGGTAAATCAGAATGGGTACTAATAGATGCAGGTACTATTTTAATTAATATTTTTTATCCTGAAGTACGGGAGCATTTTAAGTTAGAAGAAATTTGGAAAAGATGAACGCTCATATTCTTATTAACGTTATAATTTTACTCGGTACTGCGGTTTTTATCGTGGCTATACTTAAGCGTCTTAGATTAAGTCCGGTACTTGGTTACTTAATTGCCGGAGCTGCAATAGGTGATCACGGTTTAAAAATCGTAACATATGACCAAACTAAGTTACTAGGTGAACTTGGTGTAGTATTTCTATTATTTGCGATAGGACTTGAGTTATCCTTCGAGCGATTAAAAGCTATGAGACGATATGTATTTGGTCTCGGTAGTTTGCAAGTTTTAACAACCGCTATAGTAATTGCCGGTGCAATGGTGCTTATAGACGGCAATAGTAGTGCGGCTATTATTACCGGCGGTGGTCTGGCCCTTTCATCTACAGCACTTGTTATGCAGGTTATTGAGGAAAATCGTAGTCAATCAACGCAAATAGGAAGAGTTTCTTTAGCTATTCTGTTACTACAAGATTTGGCCGTAGTGCCATTGCTTGTGATAGTTCCGTTACTTGCCGGTAACAATAAAGCCTCGCTTGCAGCGGCTCTTGGTATTGCACTCTTAAAAGCCGTAATGGCCTTACTTACAATATTTATTGTCGGTCGTGTTTTTCTTCGTCCTGTATTTTCATTCATTTCATCAGAAAGTAATAATGCAAGCGAGTTACCTATTTCGATGACTTTGTTAATAGTACTTTCTGCTGCTTGGGCTACCGAAACATTTGGTTTATCTTTAGCTCTAGGGGCATTTGTTGCCGGAGTATTAGTTGCAGAAACTGAATTTAGATTGCAGGCAGAGGAAAGTATTTATCCGTTCAAAAGTTTATTTTTAGGATTGTTTTTCATGACCGTGGGTATGAATATCGATGCCCTAGAAATGTATGAAAAAATATCTCATATTCTTACTTTATCTATTGCTTTAATAAGTATAAAAACCTTAATCATAACGGCTTGTTGTATTTTATTCGGTTTTAATAAAGGAGTTGCTTTTTATTCAGGCTTATTATTATCACAAGGTGGAGAGTTTGGTTTTATATTATTCAGTTTAGGTAAAGATAGTGGAGTATTAGAAGAAAGTACTGCCGATATATTATTATTCGTAGTTACTTTTACTATGGCACTTACTCCATTACTCGCAGCTTTAGGGCAAAAGATTGCTGAGAAAGTTGATAAAGGACTTGGTAAAACTCCGACTCAAATGATTGAGCTTGGGGCAAGAGATTTAACAAACCATATTATTATTGCCGGACTCGGTAATACCGGTAAAATGGTAGCAAGAGTTTTGGAAGCGGAAGGTATAAGTTACGTAATACTTGATTTAGATGATGATAGAGTAAAAGCAGAGCTATCAAACGGTTTGCCGGTTTTTAAAGGTGATGTATCGCAAGCCGATACTCTAAAGGCATTAGGTACGGAAAGAGCATTCGCTATAATACTTACTATGAATAATCAAGTAACTATCAAGAAATCGCTTAAAACAATTAGTGGTAATTATCAGGATATACCGGTTGTCGTTAAGTTAAAAAATTTAAAAAATGCTAGAGAGTTTTATGATTTAGGTGCCACAACTATTATTCCAGAAAGTTATGAGATTGGATTACAAATAGGTGGAACAGTCCTAAAAAATATAGGTATTAGTGAGCAGGAAATTAATAGAATAAAAGTACAATTTAGGCTTGGTAATTATATAATAGCAAAAAAAGAGGATGCTTTATCTGAAGTGGAAGATAATGATTAAAATTCTTATTACTTTAATTATTGTAATATTATCAACAACAATTAATGCCGATAATAAAAAATTGCCTATTCCGAGATTTGTTTCAATAAAATCTAATGAAGTAAATGCAAGGAGCGGACCAACTACTAAATCTGCTGTAGAATGGGTTTTTGTTAAAAAAGGCGAACCGGTAGAAATAACTGCAGAGTACAAGCAATGGCGACAAGTACGTGACATTAACGGCGAAGGCGGTTGGATACATTCAAGCGTTTTATCAGGTAAAAGATCAGTAGTTATTACTTCTGATAAGGAAATAGAACTTACCAAATCCGCAGACCATAAAAGCCGAGTTATAGCAAAATTAATGCCAAAAGTTCGTTGTAGTTTAAAAAAATGTAAAGAACAATTCTGCCAAATTACATGTAAGGATTACACAGGTTGGATTTCCAAGAAAGTAATTTGGGGAGTGTATGATGATAATGATAGGTATTAATAGGCTTCTTGCATAACCTCCTTCTAAAGGTAAATTTGTACGTCAATCCGGTACTCGCATCCTCACGTACTTTTATGTACGCTGCAGTGCTGTGTTCCGTGTTTCCTTCAAGTTCCTCTTTATAAGATGGGTGATGCAAGAAGCCTATTACCGATAATAAATTGTAAAAGTAATTTACTGCCTGAAGTTAATTTGCTATGTATAAAAACTTACCAAAGATATAATTATTTATCCAAAGATATTTAGACGGTACAAATGATGTCGCGTTTAAAAAACTATTTAGCGATAAAGTAAAATTAATAAATTTATTGAACTCTCTTCTTAGGTTATCGCAAGGAGATAGAATCATAGATTTAAGCTATATAACTACTGAACAGTTACCTGTATTTCTTGAAGGGCAAAGAAGTTTGTTCGATATAAAAGTTAAAGATGAAACCGGTAGATGGTATATAATCGAGATGCAGCGTAAAATGGAGAAAGATTATCTTAATAGAACGCAGCTTTACGGTTGTTATACCTACATTAGTCAAATTAAGAAGGGTATGAAACATAAGGATTTATTGCCGGTAGTAATAATTTCTATCATAGGAGCAAAAGCTTTGCCTGATGAATTGCCGTATATTAGCTATCATCATATAAAAGAAAGCAATATACATAAATAATATTTGTTTTCATTAACTTATGTATTTATTGAACTAGGGAAGTTTAAAAAAATGATCTTAAAGATGATACCGATGAATGGTTACATTTATTAAAATATGCTTCGCAAGAACAAGAACCGCCAAAGGAGATTAAAAATGAAATTGTGTTATCGGCATATGCAAGTTTAGAGCAATATAAATGGACAGAACAAGAGCATGATGATTATTTTAGAGCTGAAATGGCTATATAACAAGAAATAGACAAGTTTGAAGAAAAGTTTAATGTCGGGATGGAGAAGGGCATAGAAAAAGAGAAAATTGAAACTGCAAAAGAAATGTTAATAGAGAATGAACCTATAGAGAAAATAGCATGATATACTAAGCTTACAATAGAAGAAATAAAAAAGCTAAAAGCAGAAAAATATAAAGTATAGATATTTAAATGAAAACCACCTTACCCGAACGTTCTCTTAAAATTAGAGCAAGGCTTAATTTTATAGTGCAGCAGATTTTAGATATTGCACAGGAAAAATCGCTATGATTATCTTGTACGGCTCTTTTGCTAGAGGCGATTGGGTACATGATCTACCTTACGGCTATCATAGCGATGATATTTTGATAATTCTGAAAAAAGGTAAATATAAAGGATACACTGCTTTAAGATTAAAAGATAATATAAATATATAAGATTAGAAAACACAGGAATAATAAACCCTAAGCAAATTATTCCGTATGATTCAAGAATATCGATAATTCTAGAGTCAATAGAGGAAATAAGTAGGCAGTTAGAAAAAGGACGTTATTTTTATACCGATATAAAAAAAGAAGGGAATTTATACTTAGCGAGGCTAAAGATTTATCTTGGAGCGATTGGTAGAGGCTACTTATTTAAGCGATTTGTAGTATGCTTTTTATCAGCCTTTGCCCTTCATCAAGCTACGGAAAGTCTTTATAGTACTATTTTATTAGTTTCTTCAAACTACAAACCTAAATTACATAATTTACAAGAACTAGGTAGCATGGCAGGAAATTATGACAATGAATTATGGAGTGTATTTCTTCAATTAACTGAAGAACAAAAAAAGTGTTTTGAGTTTCTTGAAAAAGCTTATGTTGATGCAAGATATGATAAAAACTATAAAATTACTAAAGAACAGCTGCTTTGTCTTATTGAAAGAATAGAAAAATTAAAAGAAATCACCGCAAGAATCTCACAGCAAGAATTAATCCGTAAGGATTGAGTGTCATTCCTAACTCAGCATTACCTGCGTGGATACCGAGTCGTCATTGCGAGCGACTGCAAGGAGCGTAGCAATCTAGCAAAAATAATAAAAATCTAAATATTAGCATTTTTAACTGGATTGCTTCGTCAAAACTTGCAGTTTTTCCTCGCAATGACAGAGCTTTTAAAGATATCTATAGTTATTGAGCAATGCCCATCAAGGTTTTAGTTTAAAGATTGATATAAATATAGTATAATATAAAACTTTAGTATATTCGATGAACTGCAAAAATTGGCTGAGTCGTTCTACAAGAGATTCGGTTCTCGCGTATTACGTTATACGCAGCTCATCTTGCCTTGTGAACTCCTCGCTCTTTTTGAATTTGATCTTCGTATACTAGGCTTTTAGTTTAAAGATATATATATATAATTATGAGTAAGAAGCTTTATATTAAGACCTACGGATGTCAGATGAATGTTTATGATTCCGTTAAGATGCAGGATTTGCTTTATCCCTTTGGCTATGAACCTACTGAAAATATTAAAGAAGCAGATGTTATTATTCTAAATACTTGTCATATCAGAGAGAAAGCAGCTGAGAAAACTTACTCTGAACTCGGTCGTATTAAGAAACTACAAGATACCAGAACAAAACAAGGTTTAAGTTCTGTAATAATAGTTGTAGCCGGTTGTGTTGCACAGGCGGAAGGGGAGGAGATTTTTACAAGAACTCCTTATGTTGATATTGTTGTCGGTCCGCAATCTTATTATAACCTACCGGAATTAATCTCAAAAGTCGTTAGACACGAAAAGCACTTAATCGATCTTGATTTTGTTGAAGAAGCAAAATTTGATCAGCTACCTGAGCAATTATATCCGCAAGGAACAAGTGCCTTTATATCGGTACAGGAAGGGTGCGATAAATTTTGTACTTTCTGCGTAGTACCTTATACTAGAGGTGCTGAATTTTCAAGAAATGTAGAGCAGGTTTACAGAGAAGCACTAAAAGTAGTTAGTAGCGGTGCTAAAGAAATTATGTTACTTGGACAAAATGTCAATGCATATCACGGTAAAGGTCCTGCAGATAAAATATTTAGTCTAGCCGATTTACTCAAACATCTAGCACAAATTCCCAATTTAGAGAGATTACGTTATACCACCTCACACCCGATAGATATGAATAATGATCTAATAAAGCTGTACGGCACCGAACCTAAATTAATGCCGTTTCTACATCTACCGGTGCAGTCAGGTTCAAATAAAATATTAAAAGCCATGAACCGCAAACATGATCGGGAATATTATTTTGATATAATTAATCGCTTAAGAGAAGCAAGGCCTGATATAGTTTTATCCTCTGATTTTATTGTCGGGTTTCCCGGTGAAACAGATGAAGATTTTGAGGATACATTAGATTTGGTCCGTAGAGTAAAATACGGTCAGTGTTATTCGTTTAAATATAGCCCACGTCCCGGCACACCTGGTGCAACTAGAACCGACCAAATACCTGAACATATAAAATCAGAGAGATTAACTATATTACAACAAGAACTCATGGCTCAGCAACTAGCTTTTAATACAAGTTGTGTTGGTAGTACTATGAAAGTTCTATTTGATCGCAATGGTAAATTCGACGACCAGATAATAGGTAAAACTCCATACATGCAGTCCGTATATATCCAAAACCCTAATAAATCTTTACTTGGTAAAATCATTGATGTAAAAATTACTAAGGCTTCACTTAATAGTTTAACAGGCGAAATATTATAAGTCATGTATAAATCTCTTCTTTTTTGTTTAAAAATTTTTGTCTTCCTTATTTTAGTAGGTTGCGGGATTACTGCTTATATAATATACCACTATTCATGTGATTTGCCTGATTACTCACAGCTTGCACGTTATTATCCGCCGTCGGTAACGCGTATTTATTCCCGTGACGGCAAATTAATGGAGGAGTACGCTTTTGAACGTCGTGTATTTGTACCGATTAATAGCGTACCGAGTTCGCTAATAGAAAGTTTTATTGCAGCTGAGGATAAGAATTTTTATAACCATCCCGGCGTTGATTTATTTGGAATAGTTAGAGCGGCATTTTTAAACATATCTAATTATTTACATCATAGGCGTATGGAAGGAGCGTCTACCATTACTCAGCAAGTGGTTAAAAATTTTCTGCTAACTAACGAAGTTTCTCTTGAACGTAAGATTAAAGAAGCGATTCTTTCTTATATGATTTCAAGAGTATTTACTAAGGATCAAATTTTAGAATTATATCTTAATCAAACATTTTTTGGTCGTGGTGCATACGGTGTTGCGGTAGCTGCACAAAATTATTTTAATAAATCCGTAGAGGAACTTACTATTGCAGAATCAGCTTTTATTGCGGCACTGCCTAAAGCCCCTTCCGAACTTAATCCTGAGAGAAATTATGCTAGAGTAAAAGCTCGTCGTGATTACGTAATAGCACGTATGTTTGAAGATGGTTATATAACAAGAGACGCTGCGAAAGAAGCTATGGATAGCCCGATAGTTTTACGTAAACGAGCTAAGGAAGAAACTGTTACGGCAGGTTATTATGCTGCACAGGTCAGAGAAGAAGTAATTAGGATGTTAAATAGTAAGGAAGAATTTTATACCGGAGGTCTTACTATCATTACTTCTTTAGATGCACAGATGCAGCAATTAGCTGAAAACTCTCTAAGAAAAGGTCTAAGGGAGTTTGATAGAAGGCGTGGTTTTAGAAAGCCTATAGCTAATATTTCTCTTGATAATTGGCAAGGAGAGCTAAAAAAACTACCGACTCCTCCATCACTTTTAGAGTATAAATTAGCTGTAGTTCTAGATGTAGCCGATAATCATGTAGAGATTGGACTTATAGACGGCAGCAAATCTAAGATGCCTATTGCTGAAATGAAATGGGCAAGAAGTAATTTTAAATCAGTTAAGGCCTTGCTTAAAAAAGGTGATGTGATAGTGGTTGAGGCTATAAAAGAGGGGTATGCTCTTTGTCAGATTCCTGAAGTAAACGGTGCTATTATGGTTATGAACCCAAATACCGGACAGGTACTTGCAAGCGTCGGTGGTTATGATTTTTCCACAAGTAAATTTGATAGAGTAACTCAAGCACTGCGTCAACCCGGTTCTTTGAGTAAAACCTTTGTTTATTTAGCAGCTCTTGAAAACGGTGTTAAGCCGAATCAGATTTTTAATGATGGACCTATTGAGATTTCGCAAGGTCCAGGGATGCCTAGTTGGCGTCCTAAAAATTATGAGGGTAAGTTTTTAGGTGAAATCACTATGCGTACTGGTCTTGAAAAATCTCGTAATCTTATAACCGTAAGAGTTGCAACTGCCGTAGGACTTACAAAAATCGTTGATATAATTAAGCGTTTCGGTATTAATAATGAACCAAAAAAAGTTTACTCTATGGTACTTGGTTCCATTGAAACCACACTTAGCAGAATGACTAATGCTTATGCAATTATTGCTAACGGCGGTAAAAAAGTTGAGCCTCATTTTGTAGAATTAATTAAAGATCGTAACGGTAAAATTATTTATAGGCGAGATGATAGAGAATGTCTTACTTGTAATGTTTCGGATAGTAATTTAGATACCGCAATATTAGAAATACCGAAAGAATATATCTATAGAGTTACGGATGAAGCTAGTGATTATCAAATTACTTCGTTTTTAACCGGAGCAATAGATAGAGGTACCGGTTATGCTGCGAAGAAGTTAGGGAAAATTATCGGCGGAAAAACCGGTACTAGTAACGATAGTAAAGATACATGGTTTGTAGGTTTTACACCCAAAATAGTAGTCGGCAGTTATGTGGGTTATGATACACCGAAAGAGCTTGGAAAAAGAGCAACAGGCTCAAACGTAGTATTACCAATTTTTATTGATTTTATGAGTAATGCTTATAAGGATAAGCCATCGCTGCCTTTCAAAGTTCCAGATTCAATTAAGCTAATCGCCGTAGATAGCGCAACTGGTAAAATTACACCAAGCGGTACTGTTATAGAAGCATTTAAAGTAAATAATGTTCAGATGCTTGAGAATGAAGATATGATTGATAATCAAGATAATAATGATATTTTTGATTATGTACCGAGTAAGGAAGATCAATCGCAGGAAATTTACTAAACTGTATAATTAGTTTAAGCCGATGTCATTCCCTGTTCTCTATGTCATGCAACAAAACCACCTATTTTTATTTGAACCTATGAAAAAAATTATTTTATATCTCACTGCCCTAATATCACTTACTATAACTTTTATAATTCAAGCGGATTGTTTTTTAGCTAATGAAAATTATAAAACAAGAAGGTAATTGTGAGTCTCGTTATGCTCCATGCTCAACATTTAAAATTGCTATAAGTTTAATGGGTTATGATGATGGGTTTTTAATTGATGAAACTCATCCCAAATTACCTGTTAAAGAAGGATATGCTGACTATCTTGAAGTTTGGAAACAATCCCAAACACCTAAAGATTGGATGAAGAATAGCTGTGTTTGGTATTCTCAGATTATTACTAAAGAAGTAGGTATGGAAAAATTTCGTGATTATGTAACATAATGTGATTATGGTAATCGTGATATTTCAGGAGGAGATAAAGGAAGGAATAACGGTTTAACTAATGCATGGCTTTCTAGTTCTTTAGAAATTTCACCGTAAGAACAATTAGCTTTTCTTCAGAAACTGGCAGAGAATAAATTGCCTGTAAGTGTTCAAGCCCAAGAAATGACTAAAAATATTTTGTTTATTGAAGATTTTGTAGATTGTTGGAAGCGTTACGGTAAAACAGGCAGTGGTAATAAACTTAGCCAAGATAGAACTGTAAAGTTAAAGGATCGTAAAATCGGATGGTTTATAGGTTGGCTACAAAAAAATGACAGAACAGTTTTCTTTGTACATTTCATTGAAAATAATAAAAATTATGATTCTTATGCAGGGCAACGTTCTAAAGAAGCAGCGAAAGAAAAGATAAAAGAATTGATAAATCAAGAATTGAAATAAATCTCAATTTTTATTTTCGAGGAACAACCAACAGTGAATTTGCTATTGGTTGTTGATTAAAAAGCAATACTCTAGGTTATCTATACTAAAGTACCTTCTTCTTCATAGGAGATTCCGGTCATATCTACCACAGCATGATCATTATCAAGTAGAGTGTTATTTTCAGTAGTAACATCTTCATTAATTTCAGCAGCAAGTTTTTCAGCTTCAATTTCATCAATATATTGTTTTAATTTAGCGTTTGTTGCGTTTTTATTTCTAACATACCAAGTTACCCCTACACCTATTATAACAGCTATGGAGGCAACTACAGCTGTGCCAATGCTTATATGTTGAGCAACCAAGGAATTATCGTTATCACTCTCATCAAACATATTTTCTTGAGAGTTGTAAGTTGTATTGAAAGCAGTATTAGTAAGGTTTGCTACGGTGTTATTAATTAAATTTATTCCCGTTTCAGTCTAACTTTCGGTGTTATCGGAAAAGATTGATTCAGAAATTTCGGCAGTAGAGCTTGTTATTGTGTTATTAATCGGATTAGCTGCTATTTCAGATAAGTCTTTTGTTATGAGTTCTAATAAGTTTTCTATTGTGTTAGTACCTTGAGTAGTGCTAGATATCGGGTTAGATATTAAATCCTTTATTTCTGAAGAAATTCCATTCAAATTATTTCCTTTAAGTACCTCAAATATTTTGCATCCTTTACTATAACCTATAGTAATAGGGTTATTAGTTGTTGCAGTGTATTAAGTATATACTCAATAGTAGGGTTTTAAATTTTAGTATAATTTTGTGGATCAAAATAATAACGAAAATTTTCTTGACATATTTTCATCAATGCTTCCTCATACATAAAAGTATTATCACCTTGTTTTTTTTAATATATAATCGCGTATATCGTCTCCATTATCATTAACTGCAGTAATAATAGCCTCGTCTATAGTTAGTTAACGCTTTCTTTATTTTGAAAAACCCTCTAAATCTTAGGTTCATGATATCGTTATTTAATAATTCAATTCTTTTGCTATACTCCATCGCTGCCATATTGTTTTTAGGACAATTTGATACAATTAAATTTTTTGTAGTAGGATCTATATAATAATTTTCTCCGTTATATCCTGTTTGAAGCATATTATATTCTTGATCTCCAATTGTTGCTCTTGCTGTTGTAGTAATTCTTGCCATAGTGGTTAAAAATGAAGTTAATTGATGTATCATTTTGCTATTCCTTTGGATTTTTAAAATTGAAGGGCATAATCAGCAGTACTTATTTGATAGTCAAGAAATTATTAACAATAATTAATAATTAATATATAATCATTGCAATTAGGTGAAATTATATAAATTTCAATATCACTTGAAGTATCTAAAGAAATGTTATAAAGTCAAAAAGTTCATAGAAATTTAAGGGTATTATGCAAGTAGTAAAAGCTTTAGAACAAATTTTAGCAGATAGCTATGCTTTTATATTTTAAAACACAAAATTATCATTAGAATGTAGAAGGAGCAGAGTTTAGAAGTCTACATTTATTATTTGAGGGGCAGTATGAAGATTTAGCTGAAAGTTTAGATGAGCTTGCTGAAAGAATAAGAAGTTTAAATGCTAAAGTTCCCGCATTATCAGATTT
The DNA here is from genome assembly GCF_041477405.1 of Candidatus Rickettsia barbarica. Taxonomy (NCBI): domain Bacteria; kingdom Pseudomonadati; phylum Pseudomonadota; class Alphaproteobacteria; order Rickettsiales; family Rickettsiaceae; genus Rickettsia; species Candidatus Rickettsia barbarica. The sequence continues at coordinate 30,327 of NZ_JBEWYL010000001.1, forward strand.
CATAAAACTTGCATCTATAGATGAGGCAAATCTAAACGCAACGGCAAATGAAATGCTGAAAAGTCTAACAAAAGATCAAGATATTATTAGAGATACATTATATAAGGGACTCAAAGTAGCACAAGCAGAGGGTGATGAGGGTACAGCCGATATGATTATTGGACGAATTAAGGTGCATGAAAAGAATAGATGGATGCTGAAGAGTAGTATACTCTAGTGTCATTTCCATTGTCGTCATTGCAAGCGACTGAAAGGAGTATAGCAATCTCAGGAGATAGTGTATGATTCCTGAGATTGCTGCATCGATGCTGTGCATTTCCTCGCAATGACGTTAATGTGCATAACAAACTAACAAAATAAAAATAAAATGGAACAATATGATGTAGCCGTTATAGGCGGTGGTCCAGGTGGATATGTTGCAGCAATTAGAGCAGCACAATTAAAGAAAAAAGTTGTATTAATAGAAAAAGAGCATTTGGGTGGGGTATGTCTTAATTGGGGGTGTATACCGACTAAATCCCTGCTTAAATCTGCTGAGGTTTTTGAATATATAAAACATGCTAAAGATTATGGAATTGATGCTAAAGGTGCTGAAATCAACATTAAGAAAATAGTCGAACGCTCAAGAGAGATTTCAAATAAGCTTGCAGGCGGTGTTAAGTTACTACTGAAAAAAAACAAAGTGACTGTGATAGACGGAGTAGCAAGTCTTGCAGGAAATAAGGTAATAAATATAAATGATAAACCTACAGTAAAAGCAGGAAATATTATTATAGCTACCGGCGCAAGATCTAGGGTTTTAAAAGGCTTTAAGCCTGACGGTAAACAAATTTGGACTTCTAAAGAAGCTATGATACCGCAGCATGTGCCGAAATCTATGATTATTGTCGGCTCAGGTGCAATCGGTATAGAATTCGCTTCGTTTTATAATAGTATTGGTGTGGATGTTACCGTAATTGAGGCACATAATAGAATATTGCCTGCTGAAGATATGGAAATTAGCGGAATCGCTCATAAGAACTTTGAGAAGAAAGGTATAAAAATTATTACAAATGCTAAGTTAATTAAGCAAACAAAATCAAAAGATAAGATAGAAGTTGAGTTAGAGTTAGCAGATAAAACACACAAATTACAAGCTGAAATTTTACTTATGGCAGTAGGTATTACCGCTAATACGGAAAATTTAGGTCTTGAGAAAACAAAAATTAAAGTAGAAAACGGCTATATAACTACTAACGGGTTAATGCAAACTGCGGCATCAGGAATTTATGCTATAGGCGATGTAGCAGGAGTGCCGTGTTTAGCTCATAAAGCAAGCCATGAAGGTATTATTGCAGCGGAAAGCATAGCGGGCTTAAAACCGCATACTATTAATAAACATAATATTCCTGGTTGCACTTATTCTTTGCCGCAAATAGCAAGCGTTGGTTTGACTGAAGAAGCAGCAACAACCTTAGGTTATGCACTTAAAATAGGCAGATTTCCTTTTATAGCTAACGGTAAGGCTTTAGTAAGCGGTGATAGCGATGGCTTAATTAAAACTATATTTGATGCTAAGACGGGTGAGTTGCTTGGAGCTCATATGATAGGTCCGGAAGTTACGGAATTAATACAAGGATATGTGATTTCAAAAAATTTAGAAGGAACGGAGTTGGATTTAATTAATACTATCTTCCCGCATCCGACTTTATCGGAAATGATGCATGAATCAGTATTCTCTGCTTATGATAGGGCAATACATATATAATACTCGATGAACTTCAAAAATTGGCTATGTCGTCTTATAAGAGCTGTGGTGCTCACGTATTAAGTATATGCTCCGCTCCTTGCCTTATAGACTCCTTGCTCTTGTTGAAGTTGATCTTCGTATATACGTTTCATTTTACTTCGGAGATATAGATTAAGAAAATGAACAAAGGTAATTTAATCAAGAATTATGCAGTAGCATTATTAAATAACGCTATGGTTGATAATATACAAGATAAGATCTTTGAAGAAATTACTTCTATAAACCGTATAATTACCGATAATTTTGATATTAGAGAGTTCCTATTTTCTCCTATAGTAAATAAGAACGACAAAATGAATGCAGTCAATTCATTAGCAAAAAATATCAAAATTAGCACAATAGTACAAAATTTTTTATTGTTATTGGTAAAAAATTCTCGTATTGCTATTTTATCTAATATAGTAGATGCTTATAATACTTTACTATATGAAAGTAAAAACATAAAGATAGTTCAGGTTATTTCTGCAAATAAATTACAACCTAAAGAGCAGGAGTGGATTAAATCTCGTATAGAAAAAGAATTAAATCAAAAAACAGAAATATTATTTGATATAGATAATACTATTATTGGCGGTATTGTGATTAAATATGATAGTATGTTGCAAGATTACTCAATAAAAGGTAGTTTAGAGAAAATAAAGAAAGCTTTAAAGACAGTTAATATTGCTGTATAGATATTTATATAGTCATTGCGAGGAAATTATGAAGTAATTGACAAAGCAATCTCAGGATATTTTATAAGATTGCCACGAGGCCTACGGCTGCTCGCAATGACGACTCGGTATCCACACAGGCAATGCTCGTTCGCAATGACAAGAAAATTAGGAGACATAAACCACATGAAACTAAAGCCTATTGAAGTAGCTGAAATATTACAAAAGGAAATAGCTAATATTAATTGCTTAAGTGAACTTGAGGAAGTAGGGCAGGTAATAACCGTCGGTGACGGTATAGCCCAAATTTACGGTCTTGCTAATGTAAAATCCGGTGAAGTAGTAGAATTTAAATCCGGTGTTAAGGGTCTTGTTTTAAACTTGGAAAACGATAGTATCGGTGCTGTAATTATGGGAGATGATAACCAAGTACAGCAAGGTGATAATGTCAAAAGAACTAAAGCAGTTTTAGAAGTACCGGTAGGAAAAGCTTTGCTTGGTCGTGTTGTTGATGCTCTAGGTAATCCTATTGACGGCAAAGGCGATATTGCAAGTAAAGAGTACAGACATATCGAGATGAAGGCTCCGGGGATAATAGAAAGAACGAGCGTGAGTGAACCCGTACAAACCGGAATAAAGGCTATAGATTCGTTAATCCCAATAGGTAGAGGACAAAGAGAGTTAATAATCGGTGATAGGCAAACTGGAAAAACGGCTATAGCCGTTGATACTATTATTAATCAAAAACAAGCTCATTCACTTACTAATGAAAGTGATAAAATTTATTGTATTTATGTAGCTATTGGGCAGAAAAGATCAAGTGTTGCACAAATAGTAAAAAAACTAGAAGATGCCGGAGCCATAGACTATACACTTATTGTTTCGGCTACTGCTTCGGAAGCTGCAGCTCTTCAATTCATTGCCCCTTATTCTGCCTGTAGTATGGGCGAATATTTTCGTGATAACGGTATGCACGTACTTATTATTTATGATGATTTAAGTAAGCATGCCGTTGCATATAGACAAATCTCATTATTACTTAGAAGACCTCCCGGGCGAGAAGCCTATCCCGGCGACGTGTTCTACCTGCATTCAAGGTTGCTTGAGCGTGCTGCTAAAATGTCAGAGGAAAAAGGCAGCGGTTCACTTACTGCTCTTCCTATAATCGAAACGCAGGCAGGTGACGTATCCGCATATATCCCAACAAATGTTATTTCGATTACCGACGGTCAAATTTTCTTAGAAAGTGAGCTATTTTATAAAGGCGTAAGACCTGCCGTTAATGTCGGTATTTCGGTAAGTCGTGTTGGTTCTGCAGCACAAATAAAGGCTATGAAGCAGGTAGCAGGTTCGGTAAAGCTAGAGCTTGCTCAATTTAGAGAGCTTGAGTCTTTCTCGCAATTTGGATCAGATTTAGACCCTGCCACTAAAGCACAAATCGATCACGGTAAAAGATTAGTTGAGATATTAAAACAAGCTCAATATCATCCTTTTCCGGTAGAAGAACAAATAGTAAGTATTTATGTCGGAACTAAGAAATATTTAAATGATGTCCCGCTTCAGAAAGTAAAAGAATTTGAAGATAAAATGCTTACGGAGATAAGGTTAAATAAAAAAGATATTTTGGAATCAATAAAAAACGAGCAACGTATAACCGAAGAAACCGAGCAGAAACTGAAAGCATTTTTAGAAAATTTCGTTAAGGAATTTGTTAAATAAGATGATGTTGTTTTTGTGTGGATACTAAATCGTCATTGCGAGTGACTGAAAGGAGCGTGGCAATCTCAGGAGATTTGACGAGATTGCAACAAAGCTTCGTTCCTCGCAATGACATAAAAATACTAAATAAATATGTCAAATTTAAAGCAGTTAAGAACTAGAATTAAAAGCGTTAAATCTACACAAAAGATTACTAAAGCAATGCAACTAGTATCAGCTTCTAAAATGGCAAAAATAAAGAGTCAAATAACCAATTCAAATTTTTATATTGAGGCTGTTAGTAAAATGATGTCTGCTATATTATCAATTGATATATATGAGTTATCTATAGAAGAGCAGAAATTTTTTAATACCGTGCCGAATAAAGCAAATTTATTGATAGTTATGACATCACAGCGTGGTTTATGCGGAACGTTTAATTACAGTATAATTAAGCAAGTTAAGAATGATATTAAAGAGTTAGAAAATAAAGGCGAACAAATAAAACTTATCATTATTGGAAAAAAAGGTTACGAAGCACTAAAAAGGCAATATGTAAATTATATTGATAGTTATTTTGAGTTACCCAAAATTCATGATGAAAATCTGATGCTACAAGTAAAACAAAAAATTATGTCGGTAGTAGAAAATCTAGAAGTTAGTAATTGTGTTATATATTTTAATAAATTTAAGAACGCAATGACTCAAATTATGACTAGACAACAGATTTTACCAGTAGCAAAATATCAGGATGATTCTATGATAGATAATCCTATAGTTAATTTAGTCGGATTCGGATACAAGGAACGAGGAGTGAAGCCTATAAATAATAGGAGAGCGACGAGTGACATAGTAGGCGAGTCTAAATCAATTGACTATAATTATGAATATGAGGGAGCAAGTCTCATTTCTAATCTAATTAATTTATATGTGAATTCCCAAATAAATTATGCTTTACTACAAAGTAGAGCAAGTGAGGAGGGAGCTAGAATGACCGCTATGGAAAATGCAACAAATAATGCTAATGATTTAATAAGCAAGTTAGTTTTAAAGCTAAATAGATCAAGACAGGCTATTATTACTACGGAATTAATAGAGATTATAGCCGGTTCAGAAGCGGTTTAGATATACTCGTTTAATTTGTATTATATTTTTTAACAAAAGAAAAAATCATGACAAAAAATATTGGAAAAATTACTCAGATTATTTCAGCGGTGGTGGATGTAAAATTTACGAATAACGGTGAGGTACCGGAAATTTTAAATGCTCTAGAGTGCTATAACGATAAACAAAGGATAGTCCTGGAAGTAGCACAACATATAGGTGATGATACAGTGCGTTGTATTGCTATGGATTCTATGGAAGGGTTAGTGCGGGGCATAGAAGTAATAGATACAGGCAGTCCTATTCGTATTCCTGTAGGTACTGAGACGCTTGGGCGTATTATGAATGTTGTAGGTGAGCCGATTGATGGTAAAGGAGACATTAAAAGCTCAAATATTTCTTCTATATATAAGCCTGCTCCTGATTTTACCAATCAGTCAACCGAGCGTAATATATTAGTAACTGGTATTAAAGTTATTGATTTACTTGCTCCTTATACTAAAGGCGGTAAAATAGGACTATTCGGTGGTGCAGGAGTCGGTAAAACCGTGCTTATAATGGAGCTTATTAATAACGTAGCTAAAGCACACGGCGGTTATACGGTATTTGCAGGAGTTGGTGAGAGAACTAGAGAAGGTAATGATCTTTACCATGAAATGATTGACTCGGGTGTTATTAACCTTGCAGAGCCTGAAAAGTCAAAAGTAGCTTTAGTTTATGGACAAATGAACGAGCCGCCGGGAGCAAGGGCAAGAGTTGCGTTAAGCGGTCTGACCATTGCAGAGAGTTTTAGAGATATGAATGAAGGGCAGGATGTTTTGTTTTTTGTAGATAATATTTTCCGTTTTACTCAAGCAGGTTCTGAAGTATCGGCGTTACTCGGTAGGATTCCGTCAGCGGTAGGGTATCAGCCTACTCTTGCAACCGATATGGGTGAGCTACAAGAGCGTATCACCTCTACTAAGTACGGCTCAATAACTTCCGTGCAGGCTATATATGTACCGGCGGATGATTTGACTGATCCTGCTCCTGCTACTTCTTTTGCACATTTAGATGCTACAACGGTACTTAGCCGTCAGATAGCTGAGTTTGGGATTTATCCGGCGGTTGATCCGTTAGATAGTAATTCGCAGGTACTTGATCCGATGATTGTCGGTGAAGAACATTATAGTGTAGCAAGACAAGTGCAGCAGGTTTTACAAACTTATAAATCGTTGCAGGATATTATCACTATTTTAGGTATGGATGAGCTATCCGAAGAAGATAAACTAACCGTGGCACGTGCTAGAAAAATACAGCGTTTTTTATCGCAGCCTTTCCATGTTGCTGAAGTATTTACCGGAGCTGCAGGCAAATTTGTTAATCTAGCCGATACTATCGCAGGCTTTAAAGGACTTGTAGAGGGTAAATACGATGATTTACCGGAAGCTGCTTTTTATATGGTCGGAACTATAGACGAGGCTATAGAGAAAGCGCAGACGTTGAAGTGACGTTGATGTCATTCCCGAGTAGGCGGGAATGACGTAGTAATTTTACTATATTATTCTATGAACGCAACAATTCTAGTCAAAATAATTACTCCTTTAAGTATTGCATTGGAAAAGCAAGCTAAAATGGTAACAATGTCGGGTGAGGAGGGTATGTTTGGAGTGCTGCCAAGTCACGTTCCGATGATTGTGAGTTTAAAAGCCGGTTTAGTGCAGGTTTATATAGATGATATGCATAAATCCGAAAACACTTATCTTATTTCCGGCGGTGTAACCGAAGTAACGGCAAATTATATTAATATAGCTACGGAAACGGCTATTAACGTTACGAATTTAAGTGAAGCAGAAATAGCAACTAAGCTTCTCGATCTTCAAAAAACTTTATCAGATCAACATTAATTTGTTTGAAAAATCTACGTTTTGGGATAAGGTTATTTTAATGTCATTGCAAGGCTTTTTTCCGTCATTGCGAGGAGCGAGAAGCGACGCGGCAATCTTGTCAAACTTCCTGAGATTGCCACGCAGTTCTACGGCTGCTCGCAATGACGATGTTTATTCCACATAATCAAGTGAGAAACAAATGTCAAAAGTACATAATTCAGAATATATACAAGAGTTATCAGTCGATAATACTTCATACAAAATTTACGATATAAATAAAGCGGCAAGCGATATAGATCTTCCCTTAAAAAAGCTTCCATATAGTTTAAGAGTATTATTTGAGAATGTATTACGTTCTAATGGTTCAAAGCAAAGCTTACTTGTATTTAAAGAATGGCTACAAACTAAAAAATCTGATGCGGAAATAGATTTTATGCCGGCAAGAGTTTTGATGCAGGACTTTACCGGTGTGCCTGCTATTGTAGATTTGGCGGCTATGCGTGATGCGATGAAGAAAATAGGAGGTGATCCGTTAAAAATTAACCCGCTTATTCCTGTTGATTTGGTAATAGACCATTCCGTAAGCGTTGATTCTTATGCAGCTAAGGATTCATTCAATAAAAATGTTCAAATGGAAATGAAACGTAATATAGAGCGTTATGCATTTCTTAAATGGGGGCAGCAAGCATTTAATAATTTTAAAGTAGTGCCGCCGGGTACGGGTATTTGTCATCAGGTAAATTTAGAATATTTAGCAAAAGTCGTGTGGCATAAAGACGGCACCCTTTATCCTGATAGTTTAGTTGGAACGGATAGCCATACAACTATGGTAAACGGTTTATCGGTGCTTGGTTGGGGGGTCGGTGGAATAGAGGCAGAAGCTGCCATGCTAGGTCAACCTCTTACTATGATTCTGCCGGAGGTAGTTGGGGTAAAACTAACAGGAAAATTAACAGGTATAGCTACCGCAACCGATTTAGTTTTAACCGTTACCGAGATGTTGCGGAAAAAGAAAGTAGTAGGTAAATTTGTCGAGTTTTTCGGTGAGGGTCTTAAAAACCTAAAGATTGCCGATCGTGCTACTATTTCTAATATGTCGCCTGAATACGGTGCTACTTGCGGTTTTTTTCCGATTGATCAAGAAACTATAAAATATCTAGAGCTAACAGGTAGAGAAAAAACGCAAATCAGATTAGTAGAGCAATACGCAACCGAGCAGAATCTTTGGTATGATTTTGAACATGCGGTAGAATATACTGAGGTTTTAGAGCTAGATTTATTTATGGTACATAGTGCACTTGCCGGTCCAAAACGTCCGCAAGATCGAGTAAACTTAAATGATGTAGCAAGTAATTTTAAATATGAATTACCGAATTTTGCTTTAGACAATAAAGACATTGATAAAAAATATGCCGTAGCAAATCAGAATTACGAAATTGGTAACGGCGATGTGGTAATTGCAGCAATTACTAGCTGTACTAATACTTCTAATCCTTCGGTTATGATTGGTGCAGCACTTCTTGCTAAAAAAGCACTAGAACACGGGTTAAAGGTAAAACCTTGGGTTAAAACTTCTCTTGCTCCTGGTTCAAAAGTCGTAACGGAATATTTGAAGCTTAGTGGTCTTGATAAATATTTAGATGAATTAGGGTTTAATCTAGTAGGTTATGGCTGCACTACTTGCATCGGTAATTCCGGACCTCTAAATCCAGAAATAGAGGAAACTATTAACAAAAACGGGCTAGTTGTTGTTTCTGTTTTATCTGGTAATAGGAATTTTGAAGGGCGCATTAATCCGCTTACTAAAGCAAGCTATCTCGGCTCGCCTATTTTAGTCGTAGCATATGCACTTAGCGGCACTCTTAATATAGATCTAACAAATATGCCCATAGGAGAAAATATTTATTTAAAAGATCTTTGGCCAAGCAAAGAAGAGATAGATGAAGTTATTGCAAATTCAATTAATTCCTATATGTTTATAGAAAAATATTCTGATATATTTAGCGGAACGAAAGAGTGGAAAGATTTACAGGTTACTAATAGTTCTACTTATAACTGGAATAAGAATAGTACCTATATTAATAATCCGCCTTATTTTAAGGATATAGGCAGCAAGAATAATATACAAGATATAAAATCTGCAAAAATTCTAGCAATTCTCGGTGATTCTATTACTACCGATCATATTTCGCCGGCAGGTAGTATTAGTAAAACCAGCCCTGCTGCTAAATATTTAACGGACCATCATATAGAGCCTCTAGATTTCAACTCTTACGGATCACGTAGAGGAAATCATGAAGTAATGATGCGTGGCACATTTGCTAATATTCGTATAAAAAATGAGATGTGTAAAGGTGTAGAAGGCGGGTTTACCATAAACCAGTTAAATGGCACGCAGCAAACTATCTACGATGCAGCTATGGACTACAAAGCTCATGATGTATCGGTAGTGATTTTTGCAGGTAAAGAATATGGCAGCGGCTCATCTAGAGACTGGGCAGCAAAAGGACCTGGGTTGCTTGGTGTAAAGGCAGTGATTGCCGAGAGCTTTGAGCGAATACATCGCTCAAATTTAGTAGGTATGGGTATTTTACCGCTAACTTTTACCGGCAATAATACAAGATTAGATTTAAAGTTAGACGGTTCAGAAACTATTGACATTACAGGCTTAAGCGAGAATATAAGCTCTTATCATCCTGTTAAATGCGTGATAAAAAAACAAACCGGTGCAATAAGAACAATCGATTTAATATTGCAAATATTTACGGATAATGAGATAAATTATATAAAGCACGGCAGTATTATGCATTTTGTGGTAGAGAGTTTGAAGGGGTAGTTTGCTGGTATCGTCATTGCGAGGCAATTGCGTAGCAATTGTACGTACGTAATCTTGGGAGTTTGTTATTATTTTATGAGATTGCCACGCAGCCTACGGCTGCTCGTAATGACAGCTCAGATAGCCATGCAACAACGCCACATGGGAACGACATAAAGAGGTAAAAATATGGACAAGCATCTTAAAGAATATACCGAGAGTGGTAAGAAAAATTTAATAGTGGTATATATATTATATTTATGCGGGATCGTAGCTCCGATATTGCCGTTAATCGGGGTATTTTTTGCATATCTTAACAAAGATAAAGGCGATAACTTTGCAATTAGTCATTACGTGTTTTTATTTCGTACTTTTTGCCTTGGGGTTCTTGGGTGGATTGTATGTTTTATATTTACGTTTATCATGATTGGAGTAGTACTATACGTTATACTCGCTGTTTGGTATATACTTCGTGTTGCCATCGGTTTTAAATATATGATAGAAGACAAAGCATACCCAAGCCCTATGACTTATTGGATAAAATAAAAATGATAAAGCTGAACGTAGACGGTTCTGAAATAGAAGTATCAGAAGGTAGCACCGTTTATCAAGCCTGTACACAAGCAGGAAAAGAAATCCCTCATTTTTGTTATCATGAGCGTCTAAAAATTGCTGGTAATTGCCGTATGTGCTTGGTTGAAATGGAAAAATCACCAAAGCCTATAGCTTCTTGTGCTATGCCGGTAAGTAACGGTATGGTTATTCATACCGATACGCCGATGGTAAAAAAAGCACGTGAAGGGGTGATGGAGTTTTTACTGATTAACCATCCTTTAGATTGTCCTATTTGTGATCAGGGCGGAGAGTGTAATTTACAGGATCAGGCTTTCAGATACGGCAAAGGTACTAATAGATTCCACGAAAATAAGAGATCTATTAAAGATAAATATATGGGACCGTTGATTAAAACAGCGATGACTAGGTGTATACAATGCACAAGATGTATTAGGTTTGCGAGCGATATAGCGGGAATAGAGGAAATAGGAGCTATTTACCGTGGAGAACACATTGAAGTAACTTCATATTTAGAGCAAACTTTAGATTCCGAAATTTCCGGTAATATGATCGATATTTGTCCCGTCGGTGCTTTGAACTCTAAGCCTTATGCTTTTAAAGCTCGTAAATGGGAGCTAAAACATACCGCTAGCATTGGAGTGCATGATGCCGAAGGCTCTAATATTCGTATTGATAGTAGAGGCGATGAGATAATGAGAATATTACCTCGTATTAATGAAGAAATAAATGAAGAGTGGCTTTCGGATAAGAATCGTTTTAGTTATGATGGTTTAAAATATCAGCGCTTGGATCGTCCTTATATCAGAAAAAACGGTAAGTTAGTAGAAGCTAGCTGGAGTGAAGCTTTAAAGACAGTAACGGATAAAATAAAATCCGTAAAACCAGAAAAGATTGCTGCTATTGCTGGTTCTCTCTCTTCTGTTGAAGCAATGTTTATGTTAAAAACATTATTGCAAAAGCTTGGCTCTAATAATTACAGTGTTAATCAGTTTGACTATAAACTAGATACCATGCAGCGAGGTAATTATTTATTTAATACTACTATTGCAGGGATAGAAAAGGCTGATTTATGTCTGCTAATCGGAGCCAATCCAAGGCAAATAGCTCCAGTATTAAATAGTAGAATAGGTATGCGAGTACGTGCCGACTCACTAAAAGTAGCAAGAATAGGTGGGGGGCATAACCAAACCTATAAAATTCAGAATTTAGGAAGTGATATTAAGATTATTGAGGAGCTAGCCATTGGTACTCATGAGTTTACGAAAGCATTAAAAGCAGCAAAATATCTGATGATTATAGTAGGTAACGGTGTATATGCAAGAGATGACGGATATGCTATATTGTCGCTTATTCATAAGATAGTGACTGAATATAATATTATGCGTGATGATTGGAAAGGTTTTAATATATTGCATAATCACGCTTCTATAGTTGGCGGTCTTGATATTGGTTTTAATACTCCTATTAAGCTCGAAGAGTTGGAACTCGCTTATTTACTTGGAACGGACGCCATCCCAGTTGATAAGCTGAAATCGACTTTTATAATATATCAAGGACATCACGGGGACGCAGGTGCTAGCAGTGCTGATGTAATTTTACCTGCGGCTGCTTATACCGAGCAGAGCGGAATTTACGTAAATTTAGAAGGTAGACCGCAAATAGCAGAAAAAGCAGTATCGCCTGTAGGAGTAGCTAAAGAAGATATAGAAATTATTAAAGAGCTTGCCGGTTATCTAAAAATAGATATCGGAATGGATAATTTGCAAGAAGTAAGAGTAAGACTTGCTAAAGAATATAAGGTATTTGCTAGTATTGATAGAATTATAGAAAATAAATTTAGTAAGTTTAGCTCTAAAGATAAGTTATCAAAAGAGCCTATAACTGCAGAACCTATTAATTATTATATGACTGACGTGATTAGTAAAAATTCGGTCACTATGGCTAAGTGCGTTGAGGCTAAGGAAGCAAGAGACGAGGAGGTGGCATGATGAAAAATATGCTATTCTCACCCCGTATGTCATTCCTGCAAAAGCGGGAATCCAGCTCTTTTTTTGTAAATTATTTTCTGGATTCTCACTTTTGCGGGAATGACATAATAAGAGTACAACTATGCTAGAACTCTTTTTTGAAGATATTTTTCCGTTAATTATCATCGCTCTAAAGGTAGTTGCAATTACTATCCCTTTAATATTGTGCGTTGCGTATTTAACATATGCAGAGCGTCGTGTTATTGGATTAATGCAGCTTCGACGAGGACCTAACGTTGTCGGTCCGTTTGGATTACTTCAGCCTATTGCCGATGCGGTTAAGCTCTTATTCAAAGAGCCGATCATTCCAACCAATTCTGATAAAATATTATTTATTTTAGCACCGATGATAACTTTTATATTAAGTTTAATTGGCTGGGCAGTTATACCCTTTGCAAAGGGCGTAGTTCTGGCAGATATTAATGTAGGTGTTTTATATATTCTTGCTATTTCTTCTTTAAGTGTTTATGGAATTATTATTGCTGGCTGGGCTAGTAACTCAAAATATGCTTTTTTAGGAGCTATACGTTCCTCTGCCCAAATGATTTCTTATGAAGTTTCGATGGGGCTGGTTATTATTACCGTGCTACTTACTACTGGTACTCTCAATTTAAGTGAGATCATTGAAGTACAAAGAACAATGCCGTGGTGGATTGATTTAATGCTACTACCTATGGGTGTCGTGTTTTTTATCTCGGTGCTTGCCGAAACAAATAGATTACCTTTTGATTTACCTGAAGCAGAATCGGAGTTAGTTGCTGGCTATAATGTTGAATATTCCTCTATGGGATTTGCTTTATTTTTTCTAGGTGAATATGCTAATATGATATTAGTTAGTGCAATGACTACGACTTTCTTTTTAGGAGGTTACTTGCCGCCCTTTAATATATCGTGGTTAGATTGTATTCCGGGGTTCTTTTGGTTTGTATTTAAGGTCGGATTCTTATTGTTTTGTTTTTTATGGATTAGAGCGACCTTACCAAGATATCGCTATGACCAATTAATGCGACTTGGCTGGAAAGTATTTTTACCTCTAACTTTATTTTGGGTAGTGTTAGTATCAAGTGTGCTTGTTTATACAGATAATTTACCGAGTATTTAGGTGTTATTATCGTTGTTGCTTGATCGGTTTACCCGTCATTGCGAGGAAATTACGAAGTAATTGACGAAGCAATCTCAGGATATTTGATGAGATTGCCACGCAGCCTACGGCTGCTCGCAATGACAACTCGGTATTCATGCGGGTGATGCCCCGCAGAAATACATCGATCTTTAATATATAATTTTTATGATACACTATTTAAAATCGTTTTTTCTATATGAGATAGTAAGGGGGATGGCTTTGACTTTAAAGTATTTCTTTAAGCCCAAAGTTACCATAAAGTATCCTTATGAAAAAAGCCCTATTAGTCCAAGATTTAAGGGTGAACATGCCCTGCGTCGCTATGAAAACGGTGAAGAACGCTGCATTGCGTGCAAACTCTGTGAGGCGATTTGTCCGGCACAAGCGATAGTAATTGAAGCGGACGAACGAGAAGACGGCAGCAGGCGTACTACTCGTTATGATATAGATATGACAAAATGCATTTATTGCGGATTATGTCAGGAAGCTTGCCCTGTAGATGCAATAGTTGAAGGTCCTAATTTTGAGTTTGCAAGTCTAACTCATACCGCACTTATTTACGATAAGGAAAGATTACTGCAAAATGGCAATAGATGGGAACAGGTACTCGCTAGTAAACTACACAAAGATTACGAGTATAGGTAATATACTCGTTTAATTACTCTTCATTTATTCGGAATATATACGTATATTATGCTATTGTGATTCTGTTAATAGGTTCATTGCAAAAAAGTTAAATTAAAAAAATATATCATGAAAATTCGAACCTTGCATTCGAGATTTCATAAACCTTTGTAATTTAATGCTTGCTTTTCTTTTTTTTGACTTTTATTCTCTTAATTATAAAAACTAAAAAACTATATTCCTACTAGAATAAGAGGAACTCATAAAATATATAGTACTAATGAGCAATATTTAAAGCTAAAATCATATGATAAGGATTTATATGAACAATTAAAAGCCTCCAAAAGAGCTAGAAGACAATAGTTATAAGAATAATATATAAAGTTACTAAAACACATGCTGTAAGTACAATAATTAATTGTTCAATTTGGATTATAGTTAGCCTTATATTTTTTATTGTACATTGGGAGATTTATAAAAATACGCAAAACAATAATAATTAATCAAGCCGTAATATCTGTGCAGATTTTATAGAGCTTTCTAGATGAGAGGATAGAAGAACAATACCGCCGCTATTTGCTTTCATGACAATTAGATTATTGAGTAAAGCCCTATTTTCTTTGCTTAAGTTAGTTTCAACTTCATCAAGTAGCCATAGGTCAGATTGGCAAGCAATAAGCCTTGCTATGGCTACGATTTTCTGCATTCCGCTAGACAAACTATAGCATTTTTTATCTAATAAGTCGTGTAATTTGAAGTAATGAATAGCAGCATATAGGGTTGCAACGGAATTATAAATTTCTGACCAAAATTTTAGATTCTCAAAAACAGTCATTTCTGATTTTAGACCTAAATTATGACCGATATAAGTGCAGTAAAGTTTAGCGATATTGTTAATATTACAGTTTCTATAGTAGATATGACCGCTACTCGGTTGCATAATTCCTGCTATCATTCGTAGCAACGAGCTTTTCCCACAACCGTTAGCTCCTTTTATATATGTTATAGAAGAAGGAAGAAAAGTAATATTTAGATCAAATAAGTTTTTAAATTGTAATTGATGAAGTGATAGCATATCCTTGTTATACCGTAGCTTGACCACGGTATCCATATAAAAGCAATTCAAAATACTAATAATTTTACTAGATATCGTGGTCAAGCCACGGTATTACATCTGTTGCTTTTTAATAAATTTAATTTTCATGATGCTCTTCTGGTGTGGTCCGTTAATGCTGTATTATCTTGTTGATTATTATGACCAATTCCAAGTTTCTCACGAGCATCTCTTCAAGCTTCTTTATGATCTGATGCATCAGGATTTACCACATGACTTATATCTATGCCTGTTACCTTATTAGCTTTTTGACCTAGTTTTTTAGTTGCGTTGTTTAATTCATGGTTTATTTTTTAGGTTCTTTTGCTATTTTTCATATAAATCTCACTTTTAAGTTCTATAATTAGAGTAGTATTTATATTTTTTGTAAGCAATTAAAATTTTACCAGCAAATTTTCCACCGATAAGCTAAATACATTTAAAATAGAACTCGGCATTAGACCAAAGTAAATAATTAATAATATTAAAGGAGCTATTGAGATTATTTCGTATGTATATAAATCTCTGAAATGCATAATTTCTTTATTGGTAATTTCACCGAGCATTACTTCTTTGTATAATTTCAGCATATAAACCGCCCCGAAGATTATGCCGAGAGCTGCTATAAAGGTTGCTACTACATTCACCTTATAAATCCCAAGCAGGCTTAAAAATTCTCCAATAAATCCACTAGTTCCGGGTAACCCGACAGAGCCGAGCATTGCAATCATAAAAAATGCGGCAAGCACCGGCATTTTACTTGCTACACCACCATATTTAGCTATTTCTTTTGTATGTAATCTTTCGTACAAAGTACCGACTATTAAGAATAGACATGAAGAAATCACACCGTGGCTAAGCATCTGAAATATTGCTCCGCTAACTCCGGCTTTAGTAAAGCTAAAAATACCTATCGTAACATATCCCATATGTGCAATAGATGAATATGCTATCATCTTCTTCATATCTTTTTGAGCAAGCGCAACGAGTGATGCATATATTATAGCAATAACGCTAAGGTAAATTACGTAAATTGCAAATTCTTGTGATACACTCGGACATAGAGGTAGTAATACTCTTAAAAAACCGTAACCGCCGAGTTTTAGCAAAATACCGGCAAGAATAACCGAGCCGCTGGTTGGAGCTTGTACGTGTGCATCGGGTAGCCAAGTATGAAAAGGAATAATAGGGATTTTAACGGCAAAAGCAATAAAGATAGTCCACCATAAAATTTGCTGAGCAAATAATGGAATATTATCGGTAAGCTGAAAGATATAGGTTAAATCAAAGCTATGCATTTTGCTATAAATATAAATTAATGAAAGTAGGAAAAATACAGAACCAAAGAACGTGTATAAGAAGAATTTAAGAGCCGCATATATTCTATTCTTGCCACCCCATACGCCGATAATAATATACATCGGCACTAATATTGCTTCAAAAAACAGATAAAATAATAGTAAATTTACCGAGGTAAATGCCCCTATACAAAAAGATTCCATTAATAAGAAACATACCAAATATTCTTTAATATATTTTTTAACGGTAAATAAGCTTCCAATTATACAAATAAGAGTAAGAAAAGAAGTTAGAACCACAAAAAATATTGATATACCGTCAACGCCTACATGGAATTCAAGCCCGATCTTATCAAGCCAAGCGTAGCGTTCAACGAATTGATAAGCGGGGTTTGAGGAGTCAAACTCTATTAAAATATAGATAGTTGAGATGAATGTTAAAACAGAACTAAGCACTGCAACATACATTATATATATCGGTTTATCTGCTTTTTTACTTTGACTAATAAACAGCAAAATATATAGCACGCTTATTAGCGGCAGAAAAATACTGATAGATATAATAGGTAATTCTAACATTCTTTAAGATTTTATGAGTTTTTTTCCGTCATGGCGAAGCAAATTACGAAGTAATTGACAAAGCAATCTCAGGAATTTGTTATTATTTTATGAGATTGCCATGCTCTTTACGTTCGCTCGCAATGACGGTTTTAGTTTTTAACGCAAATAAATCAGTACATTATGTTTTTCCAAACAAAATAACTAATTGTTACAACAATAAATGATACTATATACAAAGCATAATTAAAAACATATCCTGTTTGTATTTTGCCGGTAAGAACGCTAAAGCAATTAACGACTCGTGAAAAACCGTTTGGTCCAAAACGATCGATTATTTGCTGATCGCCAAGATAAAATAAAGAAGCTAAACAGTTAATAGGTTTCACAATTAAGCAATTATATATTTCATCGAAGTAATATTTATTGCGTAATATGTTGGAAATTAATACAAGGGGTGTCATCCCGCGGCTTGACCGCAGGATCCAGGCGTTTTTAATATTTTTACTGGATTTCCGCTTTTGCGGGAATGACATAACAGTACTTGACTTATATAAGTAAATCCCAGTAACAATTCCCACTATACCGACTGCCATAGGTAGTAGCTTAATATATAAAGGCGGGTGGCTAATTAGTAATTTATAAATATGTAAATTAAATAGGCTTGTATGGAAATAACCGTTTGGTTTGTCCATAGCAAGTAAATAATAGCCGATCATACCGCTAAAAAAGCTCCCGGCGACAAGTAATATAAGTGGATTATTCATTACTTTAGCCGGTTCGTGAGCATACTCAAAAACATCTTTTTCTAGCTTAGTTTTGCCATGAAATACCAACATAATAATCTTCATTGAATAAATAGCGGTAAGTATTGCTGCTGCTATTCCAAAAATAAACATAAACGAGCCGCTACTATAAGCCGCTTCTAAAATCGAGTCTTTAGAGTAAAATCCTGCCAAAGGATAAATCCCTATTAGTGCAAGTGAGCCGATTAAGAAGTTGCCATAAGTTACCGGCATTTTATTTCTTAAATCACCCATTTTAAAAATATCCTGCTCGTGAACGGCATGTATTACGCTGCCGGCTGATAAGAATAATAAGGCCTTAAAAAAGGCATGAGTTACTAAGTGAAATATTCCGCTATTATAGGCAGATACTCCGCACGCCATGAACATATAACCAAGCTGACTGCAAGTTGAGTAAGCAATAATCTTCTTGATATCGCTCTGCATAATAGCAATGCTTGCAGCAAAAAGACAAGTAACACCGCCGATAATCGTAATAAATTGTAAAATTAAAGGGCTATATTCAAATAAATACGAACAGCGTGCTACTAAGAATACTCCTGCCGTTACCATGGTTGCTGCATGAATAAGTGCAGATACCGGAGTCGGTCCTTCCATCGCATCAGGAAGCCATACATGTAAACCGATCTGTGCAGATTTACCCATACAACCGATGAATAATAATAAACAAATAATGTCTAGAATAGAAAAATGTAAAAATATTTTTATATTAGATAATAATTCTGCAGATGACAATACATCTTTGTAATTTGCTGAGCCACAATAAACAATAATCGTCATTACGCCTAAGATAAAAGCAAAATCGCTGGCTCTATTTATTATAAAAGCTTTAATCGCTGCTTTATTGGCTGATTCTTTTGAATACCAAAAACCTATTAGTAAATATGAGCAAATGCCGACGCCCTCCCAACCGAAAAATAACTGTAAGAAATTATCGCTAGATACTAGTATTAACATAAAAAAAGTGAATAAAGAAAGAAAAGACAAGAAGCGTATAATCCCCTTATCTTCGGCCATATAGCCAAGCGAGTAGATATGCACGATGCTTGACACCCATGTTACGGCTATAAACATTATGCTAGTTAGCTGATCGATATAAATCGACCAATTTACTTTAAAATTTCCAACCTCAATCCATGGTAATAATTTAATATGGATTATATTCCCGTCTAAGCCTGCATCGCAAAATATTATTAATGAGAATAAGGCAGATAAAGATAAAAAGCCGGTTGCAATTACTTGCGCTAATTTTTTGTCTATTACCCTTACGAATAACCCATTTATTATGCTAGATGCAAGCGGTAACATGATGATCATTATGCAAATATTTTGATACATCATTATCCCCACATCTGATTAATGTCAGTAATTTCAATGGAGCCTTTATTACGGAAATATATTAGTAATATTGCAAGTCCGATTGAGGTTTCGGCAGCTGCTACGGTTAAGAGTATAATACTAAAAATTTGTCCCGATAATTCTTGCATATATACGGAAAATGCAACAAAATTTATGTTAACTGCAAGCAGCATTAACTCAATAGACATTAATATATTGATAATATTTTTGCGATGCATAAATAATCCAAACATTCCGATAGTAAAAACTAAGCTGCTTAAGATTAAATAATGATTAAGCGAAATATATTCATTCATATTTAATATTCTCAACACCTTTATTTAGAATAGGCTTTGTCATTAATACGGTATTTTCTTTATTGTGATGTAGTTGTTTTGATATATCTTGACGTTTTACTCCCTCACGCTTCTTTAGTGTTAACGTAATACATGCAATCATAGCGACAAATAATATAAGGCCCGCCATTTGAAACGGTAGCATAAAGTCTGTGTAGAGTACGCCTCCTATTGCTTTAGTATTTGAGATATTATTTGTTAAGGTAAACGATACATTGGAGTTGAAATTAATATTTTTAGTACCAAGTAAAATAATTATTACTAAATCGGCAAACATAATCAAAGCTATAAAAATACTTAAAGCTAGATTTGCTTTTAGCTGTGTTATGTTCTTATTAAAATGCATATCTAGCATCATTATCACAAATAAGAATAATACTGCTACAGCTCCAACATAAATCACTATCAGCATCATAGCTAAAAATTCTGCTCCAAGCAAAATCATAAGCCCTGCACCGTTGATAAATGCAAAAATTAACCATAATACCGAATATACGGAATTTTTGCTTAAGACAACGCATACGCTACTGATAGTTATTAACGTTGCAAATAAATAAAAAAATATAGGCATGGTGTTTATATAGGTTGTGTCTTATCTCTATTTTATCCTCGTAAAACTCGTTTCACAACATTAGGTTCTTTCTCAATAATATTAAGAAGTAATTTTGCAGCTCCGGTAGGTAATCTTCTGCCTTGTTCCCAGTTTCTTAAAGTTGCAACACTCACTCCAAATGTTGTAGCAAATTGTTGTTGTGTTAATTTTAACTTATCTCTTGCTTCATGCACGTCTATATTAGATAATTTTATATCATGTTTATTTGCTTTTAATTTTCCTTTAGTGTATAAAACAGCCTCTTGCATTCCAATTAATATACTTTTGTCGGTTTGATTAGTATTTTTATTATTTATTTTTGCCTCGTCCGACATATAATGTTCCAATTCTTCAGTTAGTTTTTTTAATTCATTACAACTATTATGATTAATATTTTCCATCTTACTTTTTATAAAACCGGTTATTAAAAATACCGGCATATTTTCATTGTAGTAAAAATAAATTATTCTTATACTGCCACTTTTACCTTTATTATTACTACTTAAAGTAAATCGTAACTTTCTTCTTATACCTCCAGTGCCTTTTATTATATCACCTTGGTCAGGATTAGCAGCAATGTAAGGTATTATTTCAAAGCATTCTTTTTCATTTAAATTATTCTTTTTTTACTCATAATAATTATACGCCATTGGCGTAGGAGAATCAATAAATAATTTTTGTTTAGTATCATGGATACCGTGGCAAGACCACGGTATGACAGAGTGCAAATTGGCTACACCAACAAAGCATTAGAAGAAAATTTCTTGATCATCGGAATAAATAAGCTTTCTAGTTCTTTGCGTATTTCTGCCTTGTTTTCTACTTTTTGACCTTCTTTACTTAAAGTTAACTCGCCTTTTTCTACATGACCAAGTACAGCCTCAATGATTGCTTTTTTATCATGTTTACCATCCATATATCTAAGTGCAAACTTCTCAAAGAAATTAACGCCGATCGGTTCATGTTTTAAATTTGTAACCCACATAGAAGGTGTATGGGTTGCTTGATGTATCACCATTTTTGTTGTTTTAGGCTTATCAAGCTCAGGGTTATTTCGATGCTTCTGATTTGTAATACTAATATAACCTTGTAGTACTAGCTTCATTGCATTATTTAAAAGCTCAGCTTTGATTTCGTTTAATTTAGTATTATGTAGCTTTTTATTAGCTTCAGTGGTTATTTTCTCAAAGCTTAACGGATTATTTAGATTTTCGCTGAAAGTGTATAAAATAGCTTTCATATAAGGCGAACTAGTTGTTAAGTTAGAGTCTTGATTGCCGTTTAAGAAGAATTTTAAATTTTCGGAAGCATTATTAAGATCTACTTCTTTGAGTGGTTTTTCAGGCACTATATTAAAGATTATATTAAATTTCGTTATATCATCATTGTTAATATTTCTATTAATTTTCACATCACTATGACATAGTAAAGTGGTTCTAAAACGACGATTCGTAATGAAATCCATATATTGTTCGGTTCTAACTATATCGTTTACCGCTTTTAACTGCTCTACTACTTTCGGCGGCATATTACCGAGATACATAGTCGAAAGATTACAATCGGCTAAATATTGTAAATTGTGCTTTCTTGCTTCATTCATAAATTCATGGAAGTAGAATTGAGCATTTTCTTCTTCTAGATGATCATGACGTAAATAATGATCGGTTTGTGTAGCAAGTAGCCCTGCTTCGGTTTTTAATGCTTCTGCATAAGGAGTTTTAGAATTTTCTAAGCTATCCTTAACAAATTCTAGTAACAATCTAGATTGAGCTATTCTATCCCGTACATTTGCAAATGAGTTAGAATGATACATCATCATATCTCTAATAGTACGGACCATATTCCAGCCAGGGAGGGTATTATAGCTAATATATGTTATTCCGTTTGGACTAAGATTTTTATTACAAACTTCAAAAATTTTATCTCTAACGGTTTTTGGTACCCAAGAAATTACGCCATGGCAAATTATATAATCAAACTTACCGAAAGAATCGTTAATATCAGTTATCGAACAATGATGGAACTCTATATTTTTTAATCCTAGTGCTTTAACATTTTTACTTGCTTCGTCAATTTGTACCTTAGACAAATCAACCCCAACAAAATAAGCTTTTGGATAAAGAACTGCATGTGGTATTAAATTACCGCCTGCTGCACAACCAAGCTCTAATATTTTTGCATTCTCGACTTCAGGAGCATTTACACCGAAAAGAGTTGCAAGTGTACTTAAGTGATAAGGATTTGTAAGAGCATATGGGTAGCTTTCATACGGTATTTCATCATAAGTGTTATGATCTGAAACCACACCGTTAACAACGGATTGTGCGGAATGTGTTTGTTTTGCCATCTTATCATGACCGTTAGGGGTAGAAGAAGAGTTAGTAGCTTTTGGAGACATATTTTTCCCTTATATAGTTGAATTATTCGTGTCATCCCGCGGGATGATGACATTGTAGCTTTCATATAAATATTTCACAGAATTATTAAAATGGCAATCTATAAGTAAATCCTATGCCAAATTCTCCAACGGTTATAGTTTTTTTGATAGGATTTGTTGGCACGAATTGCCCCGTTTTCATATCAAGCGTATCATAATTAATTCTTACTCTATATGCCGTTTGTAATTTTGCAGTTGCATCAATACTTAAATTTGAAGTTACATCTTGTGAAATTCCAAGACCTGCTTGCCAAGCAACACAATTTTTATGAGTTTTTCTTACTTTAAAATAATCGCTATTTATAACACTCCACCTAGAAGAGGTAGGCTTAACTTTTACTTGTGCTATTCCACCTCCAAGTATTACAAAAGGTGTGAAAGTTTTTATTTTTTCTAAATCATAAATAAGATTTAGCATATATAGATTTGATAATACGGTAGTATTACCTGGGGTTTTAGGAATAGTGAGACCATTACTTAAATTTTGCTGAGGTAATACGTAATGCAGACTATATTTAGGTTGATAAGTTGCTGAGAATTCAATAGCTATCTGTGGATATATTATATAGCCTATTTTTCCACTATACATACTTGATTTTTTTAAAATTATTTCGGTATTTGAGTGTTTATGTCGGAATTTACTAACGACCGGTTCAATTATTTCGCCTTCTACTCCTATATAGAACCCTGTTTCTTTTGCGAAAGCAATGTTATTAAAAATGATAATAGTAATAAAAAATAATTTATTTTAGTAATTTAGTCATTATAATTGCTTAAAAAATAAAAAAATATTATATACCCCCTTCATTAATGGTCAATCATATTTTTCCTAATTATGGAAGCAATTATACCAAATAGTAATAAAGTAATAGTTACAGTGAACGCAACATATTCTGGAATCGCTATATAATGATGAATAAATATTTTAAAGCTGATAAATATTAAAATTAAAGCCAAAGAATATTTTATATAACTGAAACGTTCTACAATTTCTGCTAAACAAAAGAATAACGCTCTAAGCCCTAAAATAGCAAAAATATTTGAAGTATAAATTATATAAACATCATTAGTAATTGCGAATATTGCCGGTATACTATCTATAGCAAAGACTAAATCTATTGCTTCTATCAGTACTAGAGATATAAAAAGGGGGGTGCAATATAGTTTGTTATTACGTTTAACAACAAATTTATTCCCTTCAAGGTTAGGGGTAATATTTAGATTTTTTATTATTGACTTGTAAATATAAGAATTCTGTATATCAAAAGTTTTATGTGATACATAGAAAGTTTTTATACCTGTAGCAATAAGTATTACGGCAAAAATATATAATAACCAGGCAAATTTATTTATAAGAATAATACCGCCGTAAATCATTACAGCTCTGAATATTATTACGCCTATTATACCGAAAAATAAAACACGATGTTGATATTGCCAGGGAATTTTAAAAAATTGGAAAATAATAGAGATAACAAAAATATTATCAAGTGACATAGCTTTCTCAATGAGAAAGCAAGTATAATATTCACGAGCATGATCTGCCCCCGTATTATAGTAAACATAGATACCGAATAAACAAGCTATTACAAGATAGAAAAGACTAAAAAGTATGCTTGCTTTAAAGCTCATTATGGTATTTTTTTTGTGTATTATTCCCAAATCGAGAATCAGTAAAGCAGCGATTACCGTATAAAAAATAATCCAACTCATTTATTTATCTCTTCATTTTATATTGCATGTGGAAATATAGTCCTCCATCAAACATAACTCTTAGCTGGAATCTTATAGTATTTTCTCCTTGTTTTAAATAACGCTTTATATCAATCGGTAAATTTTTAGCTTGTAATGCTTGACCTTGGTCATTGCCATTGTTACAGTACCTTTTCTCATCTAGAGAATCAATGTTAGTAGGAAAGCTAAGTAACTTCGTGCCGTTGACATATATTAATGTGCAATCATCATACCATAAATCTTTTACTTCAAAATACTCAATATCGTCCATTATTGCATCTAAAGTTACTTTGAATTCTACAGTATGCAATATTGTATTGTCCGGTTTATTTGTTGCAGTTATACGTGCTCCATCCTTTGGAAATGCCATAATGCTCCCATGTGGTACCGGTTTTTTGTTGAAGATATAGTCACCTATTTGAGTTACCGGATTATAAGGGGTCTCAAGTAATTGGTCTGATGGAAAGTCGTTATAACCAACTTTTATGGGGAATCCTTTAAATTTTCTACAGCCGACATTGTGGCCTAAAGGTTCAAACTCGACAACCTTTCTATCAAAATATGATAAACAATGGCGTTCTATAGGTTTATTAGGATCAATAGGTATCCAATTCGTCGGGCATTTTCCTTTTGCAAGTTCTCCTATATCGCTTTCAGGCCATTCTGCATTACCGTGATTGTTACCGGAAGGAGCTTTCTCTGTGCTAGGAATTTTAGCACAAGTAGGTACTAATATAGGAGCACAAAGATTTAGCTCTTGCCAAGTTTTATCTCTTACATCCTCAGTCTCAGCGTTATATGTCGGCTCAGGAGGAGTATTGTTATCTCCTTTTGTATATGTCACTGTATAATATTTTGAAGGATCTACCGGTACTAATATTGGTCCTATGTTAGGTTTCGGCTCGATTCTATCTGTATAATCCCTACTTAAAACACATATTGGAGTATTAGCCTTATCGTTATTGGTATAGCATTTACTCGGAATCTTATTTATATTGCAAGTATAAATTGTAATACCTCTTCCTGGACCTGACACTGTTTCTTCTAGAGTACAGCGCGTTAGATCTATATCTTTTTTACATAAGCCAAGATTTGGATATTTAACGTTATATTTATTTTTAAAATCTTTGCAATTTATAGTATCATTGTTGTTGAGTTTAGCAAGTACACAATTTGTTGAGTCATGATTGTAACCAGGCATAGGTGATCCATCAGGTAAAGTAGGACGCAGCATAGGGTTACAATGTTGGAAATTTTTCGGCATCAAGCAGGCATGCGTTCCACCTTGGATATATTTACCATTTATATATTCTAAATATTTTAAATATACCGCACTTGAGTCAGGATTTCCATTACTATCATAAGGTGCTTTATCGTCTTTATATTTACCGTGAATAGTCAACTGATTTAGAGTATTCTCTCCTGAAAACGGCATAGCAATATATTTATCTTCCTTTGGATTTTTAGGTATAAACGCAACGGAAGAACTATACTTATAACCGGCAAGCATTACTATGCTTTCTGTGTCAGTGGGGTTGGGAGGTGGAGGTCCGGCGTATGCTAACGGCGTTACAAGAGTGCTTGTTTCATCTATGATATTGTCGCCTTCTCTTACTTGTACTGACGCAATGAATTGCGGTTTATAATAAGCATCGTTGGGATTGCTATTATTAGTACAGGTAATTCCGGCATATTGCTTTGCACATTCATAAGCAGCTAAGCTGTAAGAATGATTTACTCGTGGTACACAATCTATTAAATTACCGGACTCAAATAAGCAAATATTATTAGGATTTTGCTTATCGTCTTCGGTATTACTAATAGAGACATAAAGCTTTCTATCTTTACCATTGTTGTCTTTTAAGATGACATCTGTCTTTATAGGCATTAAGCTAGTTGTATCTTGCTTTTGTACCTCAGGAAATTTTACGCTTACATCCTTAAATTCACCGATATTAACTCCCCACACTTTTTGACAGGTAGTTGAATTAGAACTTGGACAGTCCGGTATATCGCTTATGTAGTAATCGCTGGGTGTTTCTACATTTCCAATTTTCTGCGAATATACTATTCTAAATCCCTCATTACAACCGTTAGCCGTAACACTACATGGCGTAGAAATTTCTGTATTAATACATGGAGTGTTGCCTGAAGTATTCTTACACGATTTAATTAAATCTTTAAAAGCCGTATTAGTATGAGTAATTTTTGCTGAAGAAAAATCTATATTACGTGGTTCTACACAAGTTTTGAGGTCAGAGCGAGAACTCGTGCAAAGCGGAACAAGATTGCTAAAGCTAACACGTATGGTATTATTAACAATATTGTTTTTAACATTAATATTAGATGGCACTACACAAGCCGGATTAGTAGAAGATTGGTCAAACTGGCCGCTTGCATCTTTTATGCTACATACATTATGAGCACTCGCACTAGTGCTAATATAATCTAAATTTGGACAATATGGTGGTGGAAAAGGCCCTAAAGGTAATTGTACACAACCAAAAGAATAGCTATCTACAGCACCGTTTAATGACCCAAGTGTTTCAATAATTTTTATTGTTAAAGCAGGAAAAAAATTAAAAATCTCTCCTATTGCATTAAGTATTGATTGCAGTACTTTTATAAATTCTGAATTTTGATCTATCATACCAAGAAGCTGCCCTAATAAACTTGGTAAACTTGCTCCTTTTATCGTTTCAACTAAAAATTTTAATACTTTTGCAATAGGGCTAAGTTTGTTAGTGTGATGAAGAGGTTGACGATTAGGATTCCAGTCCATCGGATCAAGATGTACACCAGAATCTGAAACAAGGTTAACAAGTCCAGGATCGCTATAAGCACAAAGTTTAGGAGGTTTTAAAGCAATTATTTTTCCGTCTATACCGATTATCTTATTATCAGTTTCTGTATAACCGACTTTATTGAGATGTACTCCATCGGTATAACCTGGATCTGCAGGGGAAGGTGGGGCATTTATCCCGGGATGTGGAGGCATATCCGGTACGGCAACTCTAGCACAGACTCTAGTTAGAGGTATACCGTAACCTGTAGGCCATAATACACATTCTCCATCCCAATTTAAAGTAGAGTTTTGGTGCCAACAAGCTATGGCATTACAGTTTTGAACTCTAATACGAATTTTTGGAGTAAAGTAACTACTATCAGGAGCTTCTTCTGCACATCTATTGAGTAAAAAACCGATAAATATACCTGGGTAATCAAATTTTAATAAACAAGTATCATTATTACGACCGTCGCTTTTATTCCAAGGAGGACATAATGTGCCTGGTTTAAAAGGTCCTCTTGGCTTTGCATTGATGCCTCCATCCTTATTCCAAATTTCCGTTCTCTCACTTTGATCGCAATTACATGGATCGCTAAGACAAGTGACTATATCATCCCAAATAGATGCATATACATTAAATGAGAAAAATGAAAATAAGAAAAATAGTAAATATTTTTTTAACACTTTGAGTATTCTTTATGCTCGTTGTTTTTATAGTTCATAATAAATTTAATAAATTATTGTCATCCCACGAGCTTGTAGCGGAATCCAGTCCTTTTTAATTTTTTTTGGATCCCATAATAAATCACGGGATGACAGAGTGAAATATTAGTCCGTATTTAACTCATTATATAGGTAATTAACCCAATTATCCGGAGGACCTTGGTGTTGTTCAAGTATTTTTTTATAAATATCCATTTCCTCCTGTCTGCTTGATAAAATACGGACAACTCCTATTAAAGCGGCAATACTTAATTCAGAAGCTATCGATTCATTATCCTTACTAATTAAGAACATTCTTGCAGAAAGTATTAGCTGTGATAATTTTCGTATTTCCGGCTTGCTTAAACCTAAAATTTTATCTAAATCTTCTATTTTAACGTCAGATGGTAGAATAATTTTAGTATTAATTAAATCAAGCCAAGGTTTTATAGTATATTTTGGATATGACTTAAGATAAATAAAATTGAAATTACTGACGAAAATACCGTTATTTTGAGACAAATTATTATAGATTAAATTTATATTATCATAATAAATCTCAGGTCTGTAAAGTTTATCAAAATTATCGGCAGCAAATATTTTAGGTTTTGTGCCAACTAGACTTAAATGATAAGTAAAAGCATAAATTACTGCTGCACTAATACTTTGGTGTTTCTTTAAATTATTATTAAATTGTTCTAAAAATTTTCTCTCCGTCGGGTAAAATTGTTTAGAAAACGGCTCATCAGAAAGTTTATATAAATTAAACCCTATAACTTTCTCTTCTTCAATGTTAAGAGACGATCCGTCAAATAATCCGGAATATAATTGTTCTTCGGTAAAAACTTTAAGTTTATCAAGTATTTGTATTCCTCCTTCCTCCTTAAAATCTTCTAATTTTAAAATATCGGAAAAAATACGTTTTTCTTTTTCAATTGATAAAATTTTATTTTTTAATTTCTCTAGAAAGGATATCTCTATTTCGCTAAGAGGTGAAATATAATGACCACTGATTAATTTTAAAAATTCTAAAATGAATGCTTGTGATTTTTCTGTATCATCTACTAAAAATGGATTGATAATTTGTTTGTCCGGTTCTAACCATTTGCCTTCTATTGCCTCGATAAAAATTTTAGAATCATTATTATTAGAGATATAAATTATTGTTGGATCGTATTTAGTCGATTCTGATATTAAAAAGTTCAATAATACGGTTTTGCCGGTTTTTCCCGTACCAAAGATGCAAGTATTACCTTTATTCGTTTTATCATGAAAATTCATGAAATATGGAGTACCTTTCTCGGTTCGCAGTAAAGTTATAGCCTTACCCCAAGGATTATATTGATTACCGAATGTAGTATTATGAAGAGCGGTAAAAGAAGCAATATGCTCTACGGATAATGGCGACATTCTACGTATAAAGGCAAAGTTAGCAGGTAATTGCGACCAAAATATTTGCTCAATATTAATATCTTCTTTTACATGAATAATACCAAGTTTAAAAAGTTCGGTTGATGCTTTAGCTACGGCTGCATCTAGTTTATTTTCATCTTCTTCTATAACGGCAATTGAAATTTGCTGATTACAAAATTGAAAATCTAAATTAGCTGCATCAAGCTTATTAATCCCTTTGTGATTAAGTAAAGTTGAGTCGTTAGTAATTTTTAGAATATAATCTTGACCACGCAATTTGGATATTACTTGTTTTTTGCTAACAAAGTAAAATATTTCAGTTATTATTAATTCAATCGGTAACTGTAAAAATTTATCCAGTATATTAGAAGGAGTTTCATGATATTCTTTTATAGATAGTAAAGAAACGAATTTATTATTTTTCTCATGATCCGTAACTACCATTTTATCGCTGCTAATTGTATAAATACTTCTACCTATTGCATCGGATAAATCTATTATAGGTACCAAACAATCATTATTATTAAGGTTAGCTATGCGATTATATAAAAATAAAGGATTAGAAAAAACATTATCATTTTCAAATATTATACCGAGTTTTTCAGCACTGAATTCGTTTAAATCATTTAAAATATTATTAGTGATATTGTCTAATTTTTGAAAAGCTGAATCTAAGTAGTTATTTTCAAAATCAGTAATTAATTTATGAGATAAAGAATTTATTAAAGAGTTAAAATTTGTGATGTTAACTTTAGCAGAATCATGTACTATAGATATATATAAAGTATTAACGAATTTATCATTCCAATGGTTTTTTCTTTGCCATAAGGTATGAATATTTGCCGGTAATAATTTTTTGTAAGGAGTTGAATCGTCTAAGTTTTGTTTTTCTCGTATTGTATGTAGCCAAAAAGCAAAATCATAATCGGTTATATTCTTTGTTATAGCAACTCTAACCATTTCACGTAAATTTTGTATGTTATCGCTTATTTTCTCTGAGGTAATGCCGTGTATTTTGATAATTTGTAGTAATTTACCGTCTTTGGTAAGTAAAGTATTTTCATTATAATGACATGCTATAGGTATAAAATTAGGAGCATTATAATTATATATATCTTTATCAAATTTTCGTAAACCACTAAACACAAATAACCTGAATTTAAATTATCGTTTTGTATACTCGTTCAACTTGAAAAATTAGCTACGTCGTCTTTGTAAGTCCTTGGATGCTCACGTATTAAGTATACGCTCCGCCCCTCGGCTTACAGACTCCTTGCTCTTTTCCAAGTTGAACTTCGTATAATAACTCTTCATTTCACAGGAGTATATACTAATGAACTTTGCCTGCATGGATGCTAGAGGCGTCATTGCGAGCAGCCGTAGGTCTCTACTCGATGTCATTCCCGCGAAAGCGGGAATGACATAAGAGCCATGCAACAAAGCCAATTTAACAACAACTAGAAACTTTATATTTAATAAACAATTATTCACTATAGGCAATGATTTGTTGTAATCCTCCCATGTAATTTATCAAGACATCCGGTATAGTTATTGATCCATCTTCATTCTGATAATTTTCAAGTATTGCAACCATAGTTCTTCCGATAGGTAATCCTGAAGCATTTAAAGTATGAACTAAGGTAGTTTCGTTACTGCCGAATTCTTTATATCGTGCTTTCATTCTACGTGCTTGAAAATCTCCACAATTAGAACAGCTAGCAATTTCGCGATATTGCTTTTGTCCCGGAAGCCATACTTCTATATCATAGGTTTTTTTTGCCGCAAATCCCATATCTCCGGTGCAAAGTAACATAACACGATAAGGAAGATTCAGTTTTTGTAAAATAGTCTCTGATGCATTAGTTATATATTCATGCTCATTTGTTGATTCTTTAGGGGTAGTAATAGATACTAGCTCCACTTTACCGAACTGATGTAATCTAATCATACCTCTTGTATCTCTACCGCTACTACCTGCTTCTGATCTAAAGCACGGGGTGTAAGCAACATAACGTATCGGTAATTTTTCTCTTGGTATAATAGTATCGGCGACCATATTTACTAAAGATACTTCTGCGGTTGGAATTAGTCTGTAACCATTGGTTGTTGCAAAAGACTCTTTGGCAAATTTAGGTAGTTGTCCTGCATTATACATAGCATTATCTCGAACTAATACCGGAGGTGATATCTCAAAGAAATCCCACTCTTTAGTATGAACATCAATCATAAAATTAATTAAAGCACGTTCTAGCTTTGCTAAATCACCTTTTAACGTTACAAATCTAGTTCCAGAAATTTTAGCAGTTTGTTCAAAATCCATTAAATTTAATTTTATACCTAGTTCAAAATGCTGTTTATTCAAAGCATTTGGATTTATCTCTCCGTAAGTACGAACTAATTTATTCATACTTTCATCCATTCCGTAAGGTACTTCTTCGTCCGGAATATTAGGAAACATGTTTAATAGTTCATTTAATTCGTTATTATTATTATTGAGATCCTGTTCAAGTGCTTCCAACTTCTCATTTATATGTTTGACATCTCTTTGTAACCCTTCAAATTCTTCGCCGCTTTTAGAGGCCATATTACCTAAAATCTTTGATTTTACCTTACGTGCATGCTGAAATTCTTGAATTAAACTCGTAATTTTTCTTTTCTCTCCGTCGAGCATAGCAATTTTACTAGACATAGGTTCAATAAATCTTTGGCTAAGCTTGTCATCGAACAATTCTTTATTTTCTCTAATCCATTTGATATTTAACATTTAGTGTCCTCAGTTTTTCTATAAAATTACATATCATTATTGAAGTTTCATATAATAAAAGTAGCGGTATTGCAAGAGCAAACTGGCTTAAAATGTCAGGAGGCGTTAATATTCCTGCAATAATAAAGTTAATTACCACGGCAATGCATCTTTTTTGTTTAAGTGTTTGTACCTTAACTATTTTTAGTATATTTAATATCATTATCACAACTGGCAGTTGAAAGGCGACTCCAAAAGCAATAATTAAATGAATAACTAAATTTAGATACTCGCTAATTCTTGCTTCCAAAACTATCGGTACGATCATATCACGTTTTTCAAAACTAAGAAAAAAATTCCAAGCTTTCGGCATTACAAAGTAAAAAACAAAAATACTACCGCACCAAAATAAAATAGGCGACATAAAAAGAATAAAAGCGATAATTTTTTTTTCATGGCGGTGTAACCCGGGACTGATAAATAAATAACACTCCAAAGCAATTATAGGTATAATAATAGTAAAAGCAGTAAAAGTTGCAAGTTTAATATAGGTAAAAAATGCTTCTGTAAGTCCTGTATAAATTATATTTCGTACCGTATCACCGCTTAGCTTAGCAAGCGGTTTTAATAAAACACTATAAATATTGTCGCTAAAATAATAGCAAATAGCAAATATAATTATAAAAGTGGTAAATATTCTAAGAAGCCTTATTTTTAATTCTAATAAATGTTCTTGAAAACTATATAGTTTCATAAAAATTCTAACTCTTCATTTCGCAGAAATATATATATCAATATTATAAACTTTTTTTAATAATTGTCATATCTTTTTAGAAATATTCACAAAGCCCAGTTTCTTTCTATATATTTTATAAAATATCGGGATAAATAACATGCTAAACAGAGTATTACCTAAAAAGAATACAGGCCAAGTAAGATATTTTGCACAAATACCGCCAAGGCTAGCTAGAATAATACGGCTAAGCGAGCTAAAAGATGCAATAATAGAATACTGTGTGGCAACAAATTCACTATTGCAAAGGCTAGCAAAATAGATAGAGATAATAGTTCCTGCAAAGCCTGCACAAAAATTTTGTACTGTAACAGT
This sequence comes from Candidatus Rickettsia barbarica, assembly GCF_041477405.1. Classification (NCBI taxonomy): domain Bacteria; kingdom Pseudomonadati; phylum Pseudomonadota; class Alphaproteobacteria; order Rickettsiales; family Rickettsiaceae; genus Rickettsia; species Candidatus Rickettsia barbarica. The sequence continues at coordinate 63,570 of NZ_JBEWYL010000001.1, forward strand.
TATTATAAATGTCTTTATATCATAGCCGATAGTAGCAAGAATCATAAACATAAGAGGTGACAATAATTGAATAACTCCACCAATTAAGACACTATGAAATATACCCATTTTTGCAGCTAAAATGCCGCTTAAAGCTCCTCCGACGATCATGATTAGTAACCCGTAAGCTTTGTAAATAACGGCAATTTCATGAGTAGTAAAACTTAAATTGAGCAATAAAGGCGAACTCATAGCCATAGGTATAGAATCCGCAGCCTTATATAAAAAGATAAACAATATAATTAGCAGTAAATATTGCTGTTCATTTTTTAAGGAGATAATACTTTTTTTAATAACTTCAAAATATTGTTGTAATCCTATTAAATGAGTAGTTGTATGGTGTATTTCTTTTGATGGTGGTTCTTTGATACATAAAATTACTATAGGTCCAATTAGAGTAATGAATAGAGCTGATTTATATACTGTATTCCAGCCGAAAATAATTGATGAATATAAAGTACCGACACTGCCAAGTAACATACCTAAACGAAACCCTATGCTACTAAAGGTAAAAGCCATTGAAAGCTCTTCTTTAGATGTAGGTCTCTCAATTCTATATGCATCAAGTACAATATCTTGTGTAGAACTGCAGGATGAAATAATAAATAAGATAATTGCAGTAATATATAAGTTATTACAAGGGCTTATGTTTAAGAACCCCGTCATTGCTAGGATTAAAAATATTTGTGATACCAATGCCCAGCCACGCCTGTGACCGAATTTAGAACATAAAAAAGGTATAGAGTATTTATCTATAAAAGGTGACCATATGACCTTTAAGCAATACGGAAAGGCAGCTAGTGATATCGAACCTATTATATCAGTGGTGTATTTTGCTTCGGATAATTGATATGGAACTGTAAAAAAAATTAAATTGAACGTCAGACCGGAAATTAAGCCTAAAAGTAAAATACCGATTAAATATGTATGGTTATTTGTGTCATTCTTGCATGAATTGATCTTCAACGTCATTGTGAGGAAAAACTGTAAGTTGCGACGAAGCAATCCAGTAAAAAATTCTGATTTACAGAATATTCTATTATTATTTCTGGATTGCCACCACGCTCCTTGCAGTTGTGGCTTTGTTGCATGGCTTGCTTCCACTTCTGTCATCCCGCAAGTTTGTAGCAGGACCCAAATACTAATATTGTTAGTATTTTTAGTTGTTTTCTGGATACCGTGGTCAAGCCATGGTATGACACCGAACACGTTTTTTGAGCCATGCAACAACGCTTTCAGTCGCTTGCAATGACGATTAGGTACACACGCAATAATGCCTCGCAGGAATGACATAAAGGAATGATTAAAAATTTTGTACATGAAATCTAATAGCTTTAAATAGTTACTTAATATTTCATTTTTAGGGAGTAAGGAGCGACTTTGGAAAATATTTTACCGACTACCGGTATTTTAGTTACAATAGTGCTGATTAAGAAAAAGGAAGGAATAACATTTCCTTTAACCATAATTAATTGCTGCTTGGTATCAATATTACCTGTCATAGTAAAATCAAAGAACGGTCCATGTGCTTCCGTATCAAAAATTGTAATTATATTTCCTCTATAATTAAATTTACCGCTCATATCTTCAAATAAAATATGTTTATTATTAGTTATTGAACTCAGAAAACCCGGCAACGACACAAAGGAAACAAGCCGTGTTAAAAAAGGAGTATCGACTACCGTAAAATGTTTTATAGAAAATTTGCCGTCTAATATTGGCACTATTTCACCTTTTTTTACTTCATATCTTTTTGTATTTAAGTTGATGTTAATTTGACCGTTTTGCATAGTGGTATACATTCCAAGTCCCTTAAGCAATGCTCCGGCATTATCGGATTTAATAAACCATTGTTCAAAAGTTTCCTTAGCAGTAAGCAACATCTTAACTTTTTTATTATCAATATTAGCATTTAGAAAGCCGGAGAAACACCGCACTTTATCACATTTAATTGCTAAATCAAGATTACCTAGAATTATATTATTCTTTAAAAGTATTTTTGATATATTAGTTTTTAAATTAATATTACGTGTAGAATCGCCCGCTTTTTCTAAAAACTGCATCATATGGGCATTTGATAAGTCTAATCTGTTTCCATAAAGTGTCGTATTAAGATTATGGTTATCTATGATTATGTTTCCTTTTAAATCCGTATGATTATGTTTAACAGAGGCTAGATTAATATTATAAATATTTTTCTTAATTAAGGCATTACCGTTAATTTTTAGATTATCCTGCCCTGAAAGGTTAAATACAATATTTCTATCGAAATTTTTATCATTTAATTTAGTATATAAATATAAATTGGCTTTTTTATATAATTTTTTATGAATAGATACTTTATCTATATAAAATTCTAAATTATTAAGATTAGAATTAACGGTAATAAAACTCTCATTAGTATGCTGTTTTTTATACTCAAAATTTAAAACGGTGCTGCCTGAAATTAATTTAAATACTCCAAATCTTTGATTATTTGCCGTAATATTGCTTTTTATTTTAAGTAAACACTCATTATTTTTATCCGATATATCATGATCATAAGTAAAGCTACTTGCATAATGATTAATGTTACCTTTACCGCTAATATTTAGTTTATTATCTTTAAAACTACCTTTGGCTTCACCGTTTTGTAATAGGATATTATTGTCTAAGGTGTTAAAAGAGATATTTGTTAATGTCGACAAAACATTATAGCTATTAGGGATATTGGGGCTAATAGGAATTATTAGCTCTATTATTGAATTTGCCGTTCCTTTGATTTTTTTAAGATCAATATTTTGAGCTTTAATATTTTGATATGCATCATTTGGAACAAAGGCAATTAAGTCATTAATTTCACCTTTAGCAGTAGCATTAAAAACAAATTGTGATTTATCCAGTCCTTCCCATTTGAAAGTCATAATACCGTCTGAAACGACACTTTTACCGCTATATGCTTCATTAATTAGAAATTTTATTTCCGGTCCTGAAATGATTATATTAGTATCAACTTTAGTCAAAGGTGGTAAATCTGTATGATATTTATATTCAAAATTCGAGATATGTAAATTTGCTTTTAAATTATCTTCTACTAAAATATTTTTTTTTAAAAATTTTTTATCTAATTTAATATTTAATTCTCCGTTTTGGATATAACCTTGTTTTATATGTTCTCGTAAATATGAGATTATAGGATTATCCGGAATGATTTTTTCGACTGTTTGATAAATTATTAAAGGCATATTTGCGGCAGCTGCACTTGCATCGATATTTTTATCGGTTATTATACCGCTTAGTGATAAAAAAGCTTTGTTCCCAAAGGTGAGTTTGCAATTAACAGTCTTTGGATTATATTTAGAATAGGTGGTTTTATATGAGCATAAAGCATTTCCTAGAGGTAAGTCTGCTCCTTGCTCATCAGTTAGGATATCACTTTTTATTGAAGTTAGTCGTATATCGGTTAGGGAATTTTTTTTAATTATATTTAACGAATAATCACCGGTCGTTGAAGTATTTATAATCTCTTCATCGTTATTTGAAATTACGGAAATGTTATCGATATTAAAATTAGCCTCTATTAACGAATTAGAGAAGAAATTTTTGAAATTAAAGAAAAGATTAAAATCGTTAATTTCTCCTCTAGCATTATCTATAAAACTTAAGGAAATTTTATCTATGGATAATCGATTTTCTTTAAATTCTAAATTATGTAGTACAGCCTTTATATCATTTTTACTTAAATAAAATTCAATTATTTTTTTCAAAGGTTCATTTAAGTGTCCTTTATTTGCACTATAAACAGTTAGAGTTATAGCCAAAGATAATGAAATCAGAATTATAAAAATACTAATAAAGGTTTTTTTAATAAAATTCATTTGAGCTTGTAAATCTATTGCAATATGATAAAAGCTTTATATACTCGGATAGAACTGCAAAAATTGGCTACGTCATCCTACAAGTACTCCGGTACTCACGTATTAAGTATACGCTCTGTTCCTCGTCTTGTGGACTCCTTGCACTTTTTGAAATTGAGCTTCGTCTATACTACTCTTCATTTATTTGAGGTATACACTTGGAATATAACGTATAATTTAAAAATTTAATATAAAAATCACAAAAAATTATGAATATTACATTTATCGGTAGCGGATATGTGGGATTAGTCTCAGGTATTATTATGGGCTATTTAGGTCATAATGTTACTTGTCTTGATAATGATGAGGTTAAAATATCCAAATTAAATAAGCAGATATTACCGATTTATGAAGCTAAACTTGATGAGTATCTTAAGCAAGCTTTAGAATCTGATAGGTTAAAATTTACAAATATTTATAATAATGAACTTCAAAATGCTGATGCAATATTTATTACGGTCGGTACACCTTCAAAAGGGTTGGGAGAAGCGGATTTAAAATATGTTTATGATGCTATTGATAAAGTTTTCGAGCATATAAATAAAGATTGTTTAATAGTCATAAAATCTACCGTTCCGCCGGGTAGTTGCAGTAATATTATAGCTTATTTAAAATCAAGAGGCTTTTCATTTAATGTTGCTTCTAATCCTGAGTTTTTAAGAGAGGGTAGTGCGGTAGAAGATTTTTTATATCCTGATCGTATAGTTATCGGTGTAAATAATAAAGAATCAGAGGAAATATTGCGAAAAATTTATGCACCTTTACAAGGTGTAAAGTTTGTGGTTACCGATTTAGTGACGAGCGAACTTATTAAATATGCTTCAAATAGTTTCTTAGCTACCAAAATTGCTTTTATGAATGAGATGGCTGATTTATGTGAAAAAATCGGCGGTAATATTAAAGATTTATCTAAAGGTGTAGGACTTGACCAAAGAATCGGTCAAAATTTTTTAAATGCAGGACCTGGTTTTGGCGGTTCGTGCTTTCCAAAAGATATTCTAGCATTAAATAATCTTGTAGAAAATCATCATATAGATTGTAGGATTCTTAAGGCAGTAATTAAAAGTAATAAGCAGCGTCCAAGTAATATGGTAGATAAAATAGCTACTTTGTTAGACGGAGATTTAAAAGGTAAAAATATAGCAATTTTAGGCTTAACATATAAAGCAGGAACAGATGATGTAAGAGCAAGCCCTGCCATCGCAATTGTAAAGATCTTATTAAATAAAGATGTATATGTTAAAGCATTTGATCCTATCGGTCTTGAAAATGCTAAAAAGAATTTGGAACATAAAAATTTGCTATATTTAGATTCAGCAGTTGACGCCTGTAAATCAGTAGATATTATAGTTATTGCAACTGAATGGTCAGAATTTAAAGAACTTAATTGGCAAGAAATTTATGATTTAGTAAAATCACCGATCATCATTGATTTTAGAAATATACTAGATAATGAAGCAATGAAAAAAATCGGTTTTAGATATTATGCAGTCGGAAGTAAAATGTAGTCTTGTCGTTAAGGCTTCCGATGTTATTCCCGCGTAGGCGGGAATCCAGTACTTTAAAACTTTTTAAAAGCTCGATTTATCGCGCTTTACCCTGGATTCCCGCCTACGCGGGAATAACATAAAAAGTCTACGGGAATGACATAAGGAGTCATACAGTAAGACAATAAACTTTAACATTAATTTAAAATGCGACCTGAATTTATTCATTTAAGAACTCAAAGCTCTTATTCTTTTCTAGAAAGTGCATTAACGATTGAGAAGGTAGTAGAACTTGCGTCATCGAATAAAATGTCTGCTATTTGTTTGGCAGATAAGGGAAATTTATTCGGCTCATTAGAGTTTGCATTATGTGCAGTAAAAAAGGGACTGCAGCCGATACACGGAGTTATTCTAAATATAAAATACGATATAGATATTTTTGCTCAAATTTTGCTTATAGCTAAAGATGAAACTGGTTATAAAAATTTACTCAAACTATCAAGCCTTACTTTTACTAAAAATGATCGTAAGATATGCGATCACATTGATTTTGAAGATTTAATCGAATATCAAGAAGGATTAATAGGATTATGCTGTTATACCGACGGTATTGTCGGAAAATGCTTGCTAGCTCGCAACGAGGAGAAAGCGATGCTGTTTGCACGTAAATTACAGGAAATTTTAGGAGACCGTTTTTACTTTGAGATTATGAGACATGAGCTACCGGAAGAACAGTTTATTGAGGATAGTTATATTAGAATTGCTGCCGAGCTTGCTATTCCGCTTGTTGCTACTAATAAAGTTTTGTTTAGTGAGAAAAGCATGCATGATGCACATGATGTATTGTTATGTATATCAGCCGGTGTTACTAAAGAATATCTGGATCGAAAAACAGTTAGCGAAAATTGTTATTTTAGATCACCGCATGAGATGATAGAGCTTTTTTCCGATTTACCTAGTGCCATCCAAAATACCGTGAATTTAAGAGAGCGTTGTTATTTTGCCGCACATGCAAACCCGCCGATGCTGCCTAATTTTGCCACCAAGGATATTAGTGAAACGGATTTAATTAAAAAAGATGCAAAAGAAGGGTTGCTTGCAAGGCTTGCTACAAAGTTTAAATCTGAAAATATTGCGTTAGAGCATCAAGAAGAATTGAAAACCGAATATTTTGCTCGTCTTAATTATGAGCTGGATATTATCTGTAATATGAATTTTGCCGGTTATTTTTTGATTGTATCTGATTTTATTAAATGGAGTAAAAAAGAGGGTATTTTAGTCGGACCGGGTAGAGGATCGGGAGCAGGTTCGGTTGTTGCTTGGAGCTTGCTTATTACTGATCTCGATCCGATTAAATTTGGCTTATTATTTGAAAGATTTTTAAATCCTGAACGTATTTCAATGCCTGATTTTGATATTGATTTTTGTCAGGAAAGGCGTGAGGAAGTAATTAATTACGTACGTTCCAAATACGGTAATAATAGAGTAGGACAGATTATAACTTTCGGTAAGATGCAGGCAAAGGCTGTAATTAAGGATGTCGCTCGTGTGCTTAGCTTACCTTATAAATTCGCTGATTATCTAACGGAGCTTGTCCCTTTTAGTGCAGTTAATCCAGTTAGCTTAGAACAGGCAATGCGTGAAGTTCCGGAGCTTGCAAATGCCGCTAAAGGTAATGGGCTGTATAATTTAGATGGTGAAGCGGAGTTGATTAAGTTAGTGATTGATACTTCGTTAATTCTTGAGGGGCTGCATAGGCATTCCTCAACTCATGCTGCAGGAATCGTAATAGCAGGTACTGATTTAGTCGATATAGTACCGGTATATAAAGATGCTAACTCCGATATGCTGGTAGTCGGTTATTCTATGAAATATTCCGAGATTGCCGGTTTAATTAAATTTGATTTTTTAGGGCTACAAACCCTAACGGTTATTACCGATTGTAAGAAACTGCTTAAAGAGCAAGGGATAGAAGTAGATTTTAACAATATGACGTTTGATGATAATAAGACTTATCAAATGTTGTGTAAAGGTAAAGGAATCGGCGTTTTCCAATTTGAAAGTATCGGGATGAAAGATGCACTTAGACGCCTTAAACCTGATTCTATACATGATTTGATAGCTCTTGGTGCGTTATACCGTCCTGGTCCTATGGAAAATATTCCTACCTATATAGCTTGTAAGCATAAATTACAACAGCCTGATTATTTACATGAGCTATTGCAACCAATCTTAGAAGAAACTTACGGAGTGGTGATATATCAGGAGCAGGTACAAAGAATTGCTCAGGTTCTTGCAGGTTATACGCTAGGAGCTGCCGATTTACTTCGGAGAGCAATGGGTAAGAAGATAAAAAAAGAAATGGAGGAGCAGGAAGAAATTTTTGTTAAAGGAGCAATTGCTAATAATATTTCGGAATCTCAAGCTAAATCCATTTTTGCGACCGTGGCTAAATTTGCCGGATACGGTTTTAATAAGGCACATGCTGCGTCTTACGGTGTTATTTCATACCAAACTGCATATCTTAAAGCTAATTATCCTGCTGCATTTTTAGTAGCATGCTTAAATCTTGAATTGAATAATCACGATAAAATTAATTTATTTTTACAAGAAGCAAAAGATAACGGCATAAAAATTATTGCACCTAATATTAATATTTCTGAAGGGTATTTTAGTGTAAAGTTTTCGGACACTGTCATCCCGCATAGCGTAAAGCCTGTCATCCCGCGACTTGATCGTGGTATCCAGGAAATTTCAAAAGATACCGTGGTCAAGCCACGGTGTGACATCGCGGGTGCAATAATCTTCGCCTTAGGTGCTATTAAGGGAGTTACGCCGAATTTCGGTAAATTAGTAACGGATGAGCGAAAAGCAAGAGGGGCGTTTAAATCAATTACTGATTTTATTGAAAGATTACCCCCAAAATCTATTAACAGTAAATTATTGGAAAATTTAATCAAGTCAGGCTGTTTTGATGAGCTGCATGATAATCGATTGCAATTATTGTCAAGCATTCCAAAATTGCTTTCTTATTCAACTGCATATCACGAAGAGCAGGAATCTAATCAATTTAGCTTAATTAAAGTTTCTAGTTTAAGTCCAACTATTTTAGTATCAAGCGATTATGCCGATAAAAATACTTTAGCCTTTTATGAATTTGAGGCTATGGGTTTATTTATCTCTAATCATCCTCTTACGGAATATCAAGAAATATTTAGTCGTTTAAATATTTTAAATATTGCGGATTTGCATAATAACTTACCTGATGGTACTAACCGAGTAAATCTTGCCGGTGTAATACAAAAAAAGGATTCTCGTATGTCGGCAAGAGGTAGGTTTGTGACGCTCGTGCTTTCCGATCCTGAGAATATCTTTGAACTTAGTATTTTTAGTGAGGAAGTTTTAAAAGATTATGTACATTTACTGGATGTTAAAAGTTTGGTAGTTGTTAATTGTGACATAGTTAAAGATGAGGGAGGAATAAAACTAACGGCAAAAAGCTTTTCATCAATTGAGGATGCAATTAATAATAAACAATTTGAACTACAGTTTTATCCACAAAATCATGAAGAATTACGGCAGATAGTAACCTTGCTTGCAGCTCGTATAAATAATGAAGATCAGAGTAATGCTAAAGCTACAATCTATTTACAAAGCGCAGATGTAAAAAATTTTGTAGCAAAAATTATATTATCTGAAAAATTCTTGCTCCAAGGGCAAGATTTTGAGATTTTAAAAGGATATAGTAAATAGCGTAGTTGTTGAGTGGTTCGGTTTTCCACTGTCATTCCCGCAAGGTATTGTTGTGTGGATATCGGGTCGTCATTGTGAGCAGCCATAGGCTGCGCGGCAATCTCATGAAATAATAACAAACTTGAGATTGCGGACGTACAATTACTTCGTAATTTTCCTCGCAATGACGAAAAAACCGAACCATGAAACAAAGCCAATGCCTCGCAGCATCGAAACCTTGAGTCAACTTTTTATAGGCAATACCTGAATTGACAGTAAAATGAATCTATAATTGATATAATTGAGTAATATTCTTTGATGTTTTTTTACCGCTAAATACTGCATTATTATTTTTATTATCGCTAAGTTCCATATATTTTGTTAGTCGATGTTTGTCTGCTATTAACTTTGCTTCTTTTTCTAAATTGATATTTTGCTCAAGATTTGGGTCTTTAATTAATTCTTTAAAATAATTACTTATGGATTTTAATCCCAATTTTCTCGTTAATTTACTTAAATACTTATAAAATTTATTTTTGATAGTTTGTTTTTTAGGTTCTGAATTTTTATTGAATGTATTATTGGTTTTAACTTCTTATTTTTTATCTTCTAATACTCCTGTATTAATTGATCTTTTGGTGTTTGGTTTAGTTTTGAATTATCTGCTCTTACCCCAGCACCGGCATTATATATATACGATAATTTTTTCCGTTTTCTTTAGAATATTTTATAATATTTGTATGTAATCCTGTATTTAGTAGGAGCATTAGAATATGATAAATATGCTTCTCCAGTTTTTTGTAGTTTATCATATATTTCATTTGTAGTTTTTTCTAAAGATTTTTTTAACTGTTCTGCTGGTGGTAATTCAGTTGAGCTAGTTAATTTACGTAAAAAGGATTGTGCTTATAAATCTCATCTAAGCCATCCATAAAATGGTCTAATTTTTTACCTGTATTTTCGTCAGGATTTAAAGCTTTATACGCTTAGCCGTTATAAAATGAACTGAGCCTAAATTATAATCTTTTGTGGATTTATCATAGGTACGGGTATCGTCAAGCATTTCGCAGTACTGAGTTGCTTTTGCTTCATACTCATATTTCCGTATGTTATTTAAGGCTTGAGTGATATTTTCATAATGTTCTTTCAGTTTATTTTGGTTATTCTTGTTTAGAGCAGTATTTGTAAGTTGATTATCATAATTTTCTAAGTTACCGAACTTGCTATTATTATTTACATTCTCAACCATATTTTTAACTAATTAGTTAAGCAGGGATCAAAATAATCATGTATTACGAATAAATGTCAATAATTACTCACCTCAATATATCTACTTTATCTAATTGTTCCCATGTAAATTTGCGTCTTCTTGGCCGCAATGACCGTAAGAAGCCGTTTTGTGATAACATGGAGTGCGAAGCTTAAGATGTTTAATAATTCTTCCTGGACGTATATCAAAATGCTGTGTTATGAGCTTAGTAATTTGTTCGTTGCTTAATGTGCTAGTACCGCAAGTTTCAGCATAAACAGATACGGGAGCAGCTACGCCTATTGCGTAGGATATTTATATTTCACAGCGATCGGCAAGTCCTGCTCCTACTATATTCTTAGCAATATAGCGTGCCATGTAAGCAGCTGATCTATCTATTTTTGTTGGATCTTTTCCAGAAAAGCAACCGCCGCCGTGTCTTGCCATTCCTCCATAGCTGTCCACGATAATTTCCCTACAGGTTAAACCGCAATCTGCAACGAGACCGCCTATAACAAACCGACCTGTCAGATTAATTAGGTATTTAGTGTCTTTATGAAGTAAATTGCTTGGTAATGCTTGTTTAATAATTTCTGCCATTACTGCTTCAATAAGGTCTTTTTGTTGTATTTCCGGATGATGCTGAGTTGATAAAACTACTGTATCAATGGCAATTGGTTTGTTATTTTCATATCGTAACGTGACTTGAGATTTTGCATCGGGTCTAAGCCAAAACAAGATATTTTGTTTACGTAAATATACTTGCCTTTTCATTAATAAATGAGCGTAGTAAATCGGTGCGGGCATGAAACTATCCGTTTCATTACAGGCATAACCGAAAACCATACCTTGGTCTCCTGCACCTATTTCATCGTCATTTGCATTGTCAACACCCATAGCTATATCGGGTGATTGTTAATGATAGCTGAAATTATGACACAACAGCTACCGTCAAATCCATAATTTGGATTATTATAGTCGATTTCTTGTATCTTGCTACGTACTATTTGCTCAATATCCACATAGGTACTAGGCCGCTCACTAGAACTAGACCGGTTGTTACAAATGTTTCACAGGCAACACGACCGTTAGGGTCTTGTTTTAGAATCTCATCAAGTACCGTATCTGAAATTTGATCGACAATTTTGTCCGGATGCCCTTCAGAAACTGACTCAGACGTAAATATAAAATTTTTCATACATTACGCTCCTTTTAAAATTCTTCAAATGTTATATTAATATATGATTTTTTATATGCTTATTTTATCAAATATGTATGCTGTATTATATGTTGAAGTTATTTTTCTGGATTCCCGCTTTTGTGGGAATGACAGCAAGTCATGCAATAACGCCGCCTTTAGCTAGGAATGATACACCTTCAATGAATTTCCATCCAGTTATTACCTGCTCTAATTTCGGTTATAATCGGTACAGCCATATTAGTAGAATTTTCCATGATTTTTTTAATAATAGGTGTTATAATTTCTACTTCATCAATCGGTGCTTCAAATAGTAATTCATCATGAATTTGCAGTACTAATCTTGTTTTAAGTTTACGTTTTTCTATTTCTTGATCTAGATTGATCATAGCAATTTTAATTATATCGGCATTAGTTCCTTGAATCGGAGCATTAATAGCCGCACGTTCTGCGAATTGTTTAAGCTTTTTATCATGAATTAGAGGTACAAAACATTTTCTGCCAAAGCAATTTGTGACATAGCCGTTGCTACTTGCAAAAGCTTTTGTTTGCTCCATATATTCTTGCACTCCTTTATATTCAGCAAAATATTTCTTGATATATTCGGATGCTTCGCCGTTAGTAACGTTTAATTGCTTAGCAAGCCCAAAAGCACTTATACCGTAAATGATACCAAAATTTATAGCTTTTGCTTTACGCCTATGTTCGCTAGTTAGTTCGTGTTTTTGTAAGTTAAAGATCTGACAAGCAGTTTGAGTATGGATATCGTCTTTATTGATAAATGCTTGTTTTAGTGCATCTATATTTGCGATATGGCTTAATATTCTAAGCTCAATTTGAGAATAATCGGCAGATATTAATTTATAACCTTCTTCAGCAATAAAAGCTTTTCTGATTTGATTCCCCTCACTAGAGCGAATAGGTACATTTTGTAGATTAGGTTCCTGTGAGCTAAGTCTTCCTGTAGTGGTAGAAGTTTGTAAAAATGTCGTATGTACTCTATGTGTTATATTGTCTATCTGTTTCGGCAAACTATCGGTGTAGGTATTCTTTAATTTTGTTAGTTGCCTCCATCTTAATAACAAATTTGCAATATTATATCCATGCTCACTAAGTTTTTCTAGTATTTCCGCTCCCGTTGAGTAAGAGCTTGCTTTAGCTGAAGCTTTACCGAAAGGTAATTGCATTTTTTCGAACAAGATTTCGCCTAATTGTTTTGGCGAACCAATATTAAATTTAGTTCCGCTAAGAGCAAAAATTTCTTCTTCAAGTTTTAGAATTTCTGTTCCAAATTCAGCGGATAATTGTGTTAGGTAATTAGCATCTACTGTAATACCCACTTTCTCCATTTTATCTAAAATAAAACAAATAGGTAAATCAATGTTGCTATAAAGTCTAAAGGTTTTGTTGTCTTTAAGTTCCCATATAGTTTGCTTATAAAGTGCGATAAAGTTTATTACTATTTTTGCTGATTCGATAATTATATTTTCTATCCAAGGTTCTTTCAAAACTTCTTTAAATAAATTTTTCTGTGATAAACCAGCAGATAATGCATACTGCATTAATTCTAAATCTTCTATAGCCGTAATGTCATGAGATTGGTTTGCATAAAATTTAAGTAGAGGTTTAAGAGAGTAAGTAATTTTTTTTATGGATTTATCGGTTAGTAAATTGAAGATTATATCCGAAAACCAGTTGTTATTACTTTTAGTATTATAAGAAAATAGATCATGAGAAGTGTTTGAAATTTTAATAATATAGCTTTGGTTTTGCAGTGATAAAATAAAAGCAAGATTAGCTCCTTTATGTTGTAATAAATATATCCCGAATATTCCTATTTTCGTGGCTTCTTTAGCAAAGTCTGCTAACTCATTAGCATTATTAAGTTCTTTTATTTCCGTTACTTTATTATCTGCTATCTCTTTGTGGTCGTTAATTTTAATATCCAATAAATTTTCTACTCTTTTATATAAAGATCTAAAACCGTATTCCTGTAAAAATCCTGTTAATTTATCGCTATTTGGAGGTGACCATTCTAAATTATTTAGCTGAAAATCTAAATCAACATTAGAATTAAGCCCTATTAACTGCCATGAAATTAACGCCGCTTCTCTTGAATTTTGTAAAGTTTCACGTTGTTTTACGCTTGAGACTTGGTCTAAAGAGTTAAATATATTTTTTACAGAACCAAATTGTGTTATAAGACTACTTGCAGTTTTTGGTCCAATAGATGGTACACCCGGAATATTATCCGATCTATCGCCGATTAAAGCCATTACTTCACGTAATTTATCAGAAGTAGTGCCAAATTTTTTAACCACATCATCCTCCGTAATATATTTCCCTTTTAACGGATCATATATCTTGATGTTTTCAGTCATTAGCTGTAATAAATCTTTATCGGAAGAGATAATGACTACATGTGCGCCAAGTGCAGCAGTTTTAGTAGCAAAGGTTGCGATAATGTCATCGGCTTCATAACCGTTCTTCTCTAGAATAGGAAAATTTAAGTTACTTGCAACATCACGAACTAAAGGTAATTGTATAATTAAATCTTCAGGGGGTGGAGGGCGGTTAGCTTTATAGTCGGGATAAATCTGATGGCGAAAATTTTTCCCGCCGCTGTCAAATACTACAGCGACATGTTTAGGCTTAAAGTCGCTCAGTAATTTTAGCAGCATTGAAGTAAAACCGTAAAGAGCACCGACAGGCTCGCCTTTTGGTGAAGTTAAAGGCTGTTGTGCATAATAGGCTCTAAAAACAAATCCGTATCCGTCTATGAGCAATAAGGTATTTTTTTGAGTCATTTTATGATTTTATTTTTAATTAGATCGTCATTGCGAGGAAATTACGTAAGTAATTGACGAAGCAATCTCAGGAGTTTATTATTACTGCATGAGATTTACCGTGCAGCCTACGGCTACTCGCAATGACGACTCAATATTCGTGCGGGCAATGACGTAGCAAAACCTCACAACCCCACTAGATTTCTAGCAAAATCATGTTGGTTGAATATTTTTAAGTCCTCTATCGTCTCGCCTATACCGATAAAGTATAAGGGTAAATTAAATTTTTGTACTACTCCGACAATTACGCCCGCTTTAGCACTGCCGTCTAGTTTAGTCACGATAAGCCCCGTCAAATTAGTAGCATCATTAAAATGTTCTACTTGGTTATAGGTATTTTGTCCGGTAATAGCATCAATGACTAAAACGCTATGAGTGGGGGCATTCTCGTCTAGTTTTTTTATAACTTTTACAATCTTAGACAGTTCATCCATCAAATTTTTCTTATTATGAAGCCTACCTGCTGTATCGATAAAAAGTATATCGATATTTTGTTTTATCGATTCTTCCATCCCGCGATAAGCAACACTTGCGGGGTCAGCCGATTCTTCACCGGTAATAAGTAGTGCATTTGCTCTATCTGTCCAAGTACTTAGCTGATTTACGGCAGCTGCTCTAAAAGTATCGCAGGCTGCAACTGCTACTTTTTTCCCTTGTGCCGAGTACATTACAGCAAGCTTACCTATAGTCGTGGTTTTACCTGCTCCGTTAACACCGCAAACTAAAATTACGTTTAATTTATTTTCGCTTAAAGTAAAAGGAATTGCTGATTTTGATAGCTGCTGCTCTATTAATTTAGCAAGGGCTTCTTTTACTGTATCACTATCTATTTCTTTGTCAAATTTTACCTTTTTAAACTCTTCAATAATATTAGTTACTACCAAAACACTCATATCACTTGAGATAAGTAGCTCTTCTAGCTCTTCTAGAGTTCCTGCATCTAATTTTTTCTTGTAAAATATTTTGTTGATACCTTCCGATATTTTATTAGAAGTTTTAGATAAACTTTGTTTTAATTTACTAAATATCGAAATCATATTAGATAGTTTTTTGTTTTATGGGTGTTGGTGTTACGTCTGCGTGAGTATCAAATTGTCATTGCGAGGAAATTACGTAAGTAATTGACGAAGCAATCTCAGGAGTTTGTTGTTATTTCATGAGATTGCCACGCAGCCTATGGCTTGCAATGACGATTAGGTATCTACACAGATAAGCCATCTTGCAATGATGATTAAGGTACTTAGCTCTTTTTCTTATTTTTGCTTTTGTTTTTATTTCCGTCAGTGGTTTTATTGAATCTACCTAAATTTTTAACAAATTTTTGTAGTCCGTTAAGTTCCGTTCCATATGTCCTAGTATATTCATGGACTATTTCTATATCTTGTCTATGAGAATCATCTATTACTACTACTTCCTGCATGAAATTATTAGCATCAAACGTAATTTTTACTATCTTCTGCTTTTCAATTTTTGGATTGAGCCAAGCTCTTTGAGACATAACTCTTTCAACATAATACCAGGTATTTTGGGAATATTCCGGTACTATAGTAGGCGTACCTATTAACTCTACGACTTCTGTTTTATTTAGTTTTTTAGACTCTAATTTTACAAGTGCCGAATCATCTATAGATTGCCCTCTATTTTCAATAGTTTTGCAGCCGCTTAAGGAAAAAAAGGCTAATATACTAAAAATGTATGTTATAAAAATTTTCATAAGTTTAATTTTATCTAGATTTTATTACAAGATTATAATATACTGCTTCACTAATTTGACAAATACTTTTTAATTTATATTTAGAGAGGCTAATAATGGCAGTTCCAAAGAAAAAAACATCAAAATCAAGACGTAATATGAGACGTTCGCACTTAGCACTTGGCAAAGTTAACGTAATAGTTGATTCGCAAACCGGTGAATATAAGCTTCCGCATCACGTTTCTTTAGTCGACGGTACTTATAATAATCGTCTAGTAGTAACAAAGAAAATTAAAACTGAAGAAGAAGTAGCCTAAAAGATTTATGACCTGTAAAATTATTGGTTGTGGCGGGTATCTTCCTTCAAAAATAGTTAGTAATGACGAGCTTGCAAAATTCGTAGATACTAATGATGAATGGATTAGAACAAGAACAGGTATTACGCAGCGTCATATAGCAGGTGATACAGAATATACTTCCCATCTTGCTTTAAAATCAGCTGAAAAAGCTATAGCAGATGCAGGGATATCGGTAAATGATATTGATTTAATTATTACATGTACTACTACTCCCGATAATAGCTTCCCTTCGGTTGCCTCTAAGCTTCAAGGTTATCTTGGTTTAACTAATATACCGTCTTTTGATTTACAAGCAGTATGTGCCGGCTTTGTTTATGGTTTACAAGTAGCAAATTCTCTTATCTCATCAGATAAATATAAAACTATTTTGCTTATAGGAGCCGAGAAAATGACGTCGTTATTAGATTGGAATGATAGGACTACTTGCGTTTTATTCGGTGATGGGGCCGGTAGCGTAATATTACAGCGTAGTAGTGATGATTCCGGTTTAATAGATAGTAATGTCTTCTCAAGCGGGGCTGATTATGATGAAATATTATACACAAACGGTGGTGTAAGTATGAACGGTATTAGTGGCAAAATAGTTATGCAGGGGCAAAAATTATTTCGTCATGCAATAGAAAAAATGCAACAATCTATAAAAGATTTACTGCATGCTAATCAATTCAGTGTAAGCGATATTGATTATTTTATACCTCATCAAGCAAATATCCGTATTATAAATAAACTCGCTGAACTATTAAATATAGAAGAGCATAAAGTAGTGAAAACCGTAGACAAACATGCTAACTGCTCTGCTGCTTCTATTCCGCTTGCTTTGAGTACTCTCAAAGCATCAGGCAAAATAAAAAAAGGTGATATTCTACTATTTTCAGCTATCGGTGCAGGTCTTACTTGGGGCAGTGCATTCATGAGATGGTGAATATACTCGTTGTATTACATCTTCGGAAACTCTACTACTAGAGGTAATTTGTACGTTGATCCTGTACTCGAATCCTCACGTACCTCTATGTACGCTGCGGTTCTGTGTGCCGTGTCTCCTTCAAATTCCTCTCTATAAGCGAGTTTCTGAAGATGTCTATTTGAAAAATTGGCAACACTACTTATTTGCTTATAATTCTCACATATTATATATACGCTGCGGTTATAAGCTTCAAAATCGATTCTTCTTTTCCCCATTAAACTGCATCTATCTATTTATCCAAAGTATATACTTGTATTAAATGATATTTTTACCACATTTATACATGAGTAATTGCATTTTATAATATTTTAGCCTTTAAACTAATAAAATAATGATATATACTAACTCACATAGCTTTTGGTTAGTTTTATGACTAGCTAAAATGAATTCAATATTAATAAATTATAATCTCAAGGAGTTTAATTATGAAAACAAAAATTACATTAGCTTTTCTTGCATTATGTGTGCTTGCAGGGTGTAATGCAACAAAAAGAGCACCGCAATTTGACGGTAATATGAACCAAAGTGAAGAAACTTCATTAATGAAAGATTTCGAGAAGCATGCAGGAAATGCAGTATGGTTTGCTTTTGATAGCTCTGCTTTATCACCAAAGGCTAAAGAAGAACTAGAGAGACAAGCTTGCTGGTTATCAAAGCATCCTGAAGTAAAAGTTACTGTTGAAGGACATTGCGATGAAAGAGGTACCAAAGAATATAACTTAGGTTTAGGTGAAAGAAGAGCAGCAGCAGCGAAAAAATTCTTAGTTCATAAAGGAATCGATCATAACAGATTAAATACAATCTCTTATGGTAAAGATAGACCTGCTATGATGGGTAATACTGAAGAAGCTTTTGCCTATAATCGTAGAGCTGTAACAGTTGTACACCACTAAAATTATTTACTAATTATAGTATCCTAAAAGGTCGAGTTTACTACTCGGCCTTTTTTTATTTATAACTTGATGTTATTATTACGAAAGCGTTGATGCGTGGATACCAAACCGTCATTGCAGGCCATAGGCTGCGTGGCAATCTCATGAAATAACAACAAACGCCTGAGATTGCTTCGTCAATTACTTTGTAATTCCTCACAATGACGAAAACACTGAACCATATTGCCCTGTTTTTTAGGCGATACCTCAAAAATATAAAAATTTTACTAGACTTAACTGCATAATAATTATATAAATTTCAAATGAAAAGGGGTTGTAGCTCAGTTGGTTAGAGCACGCCGCTCATAACGGTGTAGTCGTAGGTTCAAGTCCTACCAGCCCCACCACACAAATTCTTATTTAAATTCGCAGTAGCACTGAATTTATAATGATTAATCTAAAAACACTTTCTTGGTACCTTACTAAATTATATTCTAAGTGTTTCTTTATTATATTATTTCTTTTAATCGGGCTATTAAGTATCTCAAATGTTTTTGATCTTTTACAAAAATTCAAAAATATTTATGTTCCTTTTAGTTTTTTTTGGAGACTTATCTTATATAAGATTCCTTATTTACTAGGTCAAGTATCTTCATTAATTAGTTTTACCGCTATGTTATTTTTTCTTAGAAATCTAACAAAAAATAATGAATTAACGGCTATGTTATCTAGCGGTATTCATATTTGGCAAGTGCTTGTTATTCCATGTATTGTAACTTTAATGTTAGGTATAGTTTTTACGACTATATTGAATCCTATCGGTACTATAGGCTTACAAAAATATGAGTTATTAGAAGCAAAACTAACTAAAAAAGCCTTGAGTGAGGGTATAATATCTAAATCAGGCTTATTATTTTTTGAATCTTTAAATGATGAAACTCAAATTATCCAAACACAATTTATTAATGTTGCCGAGAAAAAATTAAATAATATTACAATTTTATTTGTTGATCATAATAATTCTTTTTTAAAGAGAATTGATGCATTATACGGTATTATTGAAAATAAAATGTTACATTTAAATAGAGTTAAGGTTTTCACAAAAGAGGAAACTAAGGCTTACAATAATTTAACTATGCAGACAAATTTATCAATTAATAGTTTAGTAAATAAATTTATTCGTCCTGAAATGGTTTCTATTTGGGCTTTACCTAAATTAATTAATGAATTATTAAATTCAGGTTTACCGGCTATTAATTATCAAATTTATTATTACAAGCAATTATTTAAGCCTATAATGATGATGGCAACCGTAATTTTAGCAAGTTGTTTTATTAGTCTTAAACAGCGTGATAATTCCCAAGAAAAAATACTGCTATTAGGTTTATTTTCAGGTTTTATAGCATATTCGTTATCAGAAATATTATTAAAAATACTTACTTATAATAATTTGTCTTTAATTGCTGCTATTTTATTACCTAGTATGCTAATATTTTTTATTAGTAACTTTATTATGTTACATTATAAAGAAATTTAATATAGACGAAGTTTAATTTGAAAAATTGGCATCGTCGCTTCTCATTGTTGATCCTCACGTAGTATTCTACGCTGCGGTCAAAAATTCTGAGGCTTCTCGCTCTTTTCCAAATTAAACTTCGTCTATATTAAATTTCTATTTACTATGGGACTGTTTATTTTGTTAACAGTTCTATAGAAGTGTTTTTAGAATTTAGAGAGAAAAAATAAAATGATAATGAAATTTTTGGAAGGGTTTTCTTCCGGTATGGCCATAGATCTTGGTACGGCAAATACTATTGTCTATCAAAAAAATTGTGGAATTGTTCTAAGGGAACCTTCTGTTATTGCGTTAATAAAAAAAGACGGTGCTTTTGTGCCTTATGCTTATGGTTATGAAGCAAAAATGATGCTTGGGCGTACTCCTACGGATATTGAAGCAAAAAGACCTTTAAAAGATGGTGTTATTGCCGATTTTAAGGGTGCAGAGGAAATGATAAAGTATTTTATTAGAATGGTACATAATCGTCGCTCTTTTTTTGGGCCGACAATTGTTATTTGTGTGCCTTCCGGTTCTACGCCGGTTGAGCGTCGTGCTATCCAAGAAGCAGCAGAAAGTGCAGGGGGTAGGGATGTCTATTTAATTGAAGAACCTATGGCGGCAGCGATCGGGGCAGGGCTACCCGTAATGGAAGCAACTGGTTCGATGATTGTTGATATTGGAGGAGGCACTACCGAAGTTGCAGTTTTGTCACTAGGGGGCATAGTATATGCAAGGTCGGTAAGAGTCGGCGGTGATAAGATGGATGAAGCTATTATCTCATATATAAGAAGGCACTATAACCTATTGATAGGTGAGGCTACTGCCGAAAAGATAAAGCAAGAAATAGGTACGGCTTATGTAGATGAAAATGTTGAGCCGAGAAAGATGGAAATTAAAGGACGTGATTTAATTTACGGTATTCCTAAAGAAATGATATTGAACGCAAGACAAATTGCTGATAGTCTAATTGAACCGGTAAGTCAAATTGTTGAAGCGGTAAAAGTAGCACTAGAAGCAACACCTCCTGAATTATCTTCAGATATAGTTGATAAGGGAATTGTTTTAACAGGCGGCGGCTCATTATTACGAAATCTTGATTTTGTTCTTAGTGAAGCCACTGAATTGCCAGTAATAGTTGCAGATGATGCCCTCTCTTGTGTGGCACTTGGAACAGGAAAAGTACTTGAAGATTTTACAAAGCTAAAACATGTACTATTTAAACAGGATTAAAAATGGCAATACTTGCAAATAGAGTAAAAAATTCTTCAAATTCATTAGAATTAATAAGAATAATATCAAATACTCTTAAGCGTTTTTTTGTTATATTTGGGCTTGGATTGTCTGTATATTTATTTTTTGCTACACCTAAAAAAATATCTAGTATATCACTTGAAGTA
This sequence comes from Candidatus Rickettsia barbarica, assembly GCF_041477405.1. Taxonomy (NCBI): domain Bacteria; kingdom Pseudomonadati; phylum Pseudomonadota; class Alphaproteobacteria; order Rickettsiales; family Rickettsiaceae; genus Rickettsia; species Candidatus Rickettsia barbarica. Next base: position 84,860 of record NZ_JBEWYL010000001.1, read on the forward strand.
ACCGGTAGTATAGTATCAATCGGTTTAGCAGTGTATGAAGATATATTTGAATATATAAATTCAATAACACAAAAATTTGTTTATTTTCAAGATTTAGAACGAAAAAATATAGAACTTAAACTTGAGATAGCAAGATTACAACATTTACAAAGTGAAGTAGAATTGGTAAGAGCCGAAAACATTGCATTAAAAGATTTGTTAACGATTGCTGAGGAAGAAGAATTTGAATATATTACTACTAAATTACTGAGTGTTTCCTTTAATCCCTTTTCTAGAACTGCTTTGATTTCTGCAGGTAAAAAGCAAGGCATTGAACCTGATCAAATCGTTGTTAATTCAGGAAAATTAGTAGGAAAAGTAATAGAAGTGAGTAATAATTATGCGAAAGTAATGTTAATTAGCGATGTTAAGTCTAGAATACCTATTAAAGCTAATTCTTCAAGAGAACAAGGTATTTTAGCAGGTAATAATAATAATAGTAAAATTTTATACTTGCCTAACAATCATTTAGTACAGAAAGATGAGGAGATAGTAACCTCTGGACACGGTAATATTTATCCTGCAGGTATTTTAGTGGGCTATGTGTCTAAAGTGACAGAACATGATGTTATGGTAAACGTAGCAGCTGATCTATCTAAAACGGAATTTGTACAAGTATTATTGCCTAAGGAGTAATTTCTGTTTTTGTTACTCTATGTCATTACCGTGTAGGCATTGTTGCATGGATCGGTACAATCCCCTGTGTGTCACCCCATGGCTTGGCCACGGGGGCCAAACAACAATGAAAAATACTAGCAACAAAGCTTTCCCGTGTAGGTGGGAATTCAGCAAAATAACTGCAATATTGCTACAGAAGTTATATATTTGATAAAATAACCATATAAAAACTTGTTTTTATATGGTTTTACTAGATTTTTGTTTACGCGGGAATGACATTGAGTAGGCTTTTCAATCCATGTAACAAGGCTGGTAATACTTGACTTTGTATATATCTATCCTTTATTTATTCAGAGGTTATTAATATGGCACTTGCTACTAAAGTAAAAGAATTTTTAGAAGAAAAATTAAAACAAGAAAAGATAGATCGTAAATATCTTGCCGAAGTCACTAATATCCCTTATACTACTGTTAGCAGAATTATGAGAGCGGAAGCTAATCGTGAATTCAACCCTGAAATAGATACTATTTTAAAAATAGCAAAATATTTTAATTGTACTATGGATGAGGTAATAAAAAGAAAAGTACAGAATAATTCATAAAGCTTGATACAAGCGAATTTTGCATGACTCGCCTGTACTCACTCACGTAGTTTACCTACTGCTTTCGCAGGCTTGCATTTAAATGCATCTTGTCTAAATCTTTCTAAAATATGCTGTACCTACGAAATAAAACATAAAATATGACAACAAAAAATAAAAGAGTTCTTCAGAAATGCGCTTATAGAGAGGAATTTAAAGGAGACATGGAACGTAGCACCGCAGCGACGTCTAAATTACCTCTAGAAGTAGAACTTTCGAGGAACTCTAAAGGACTGATTATAATTTTATCTTCCCCTTCAGGTACAGGTAAGTCGAGTTTAGCTAAAGCATTATTGAAAATAGATAATAATTTGCGTTTATCTATTTCGGCAACTACAAGAAAACCACGTTTAGGAGAAGTAGAGGGCATAAACTATTACTTTAAGACCGGTCTAGAGTTTGAAGAATTAGTTAAGCAGAATAAATTCCTTGAATATGCTAAAATATACGATAATTATTACGGTACGCCTAAAGAATATGTCGAAATGTTATTAAATCAAGGCTTGGATGTTTTGTTTGATATTGATTGGCAAGGAGCAAGGAGTATTAAGAAAAATGCTACTAATGTTGTTACTATATTTGTATTGCCTCCTAATATTGAAGTATTGGAACAACGCTTAAGAAATAGAGCAACCGATAATGAAGAAGAAATAAAATTACGTATGCAGTTGGCACAAAACGAAATATCACATGCTAATGAGTATGATTATGTAGTTACTAACGATGACTTTGACAGGACGCTTAAAAAAATACATGCGATTATAGTTGCAGCACGAGACAAAGCGTTTTGACTTTGTCGTTTTTTCTTTCTATACTGAGAATTAGACGTTATGTTTCTAATTTTCAGAGTACTAATTTAAATGCTTAGAAAACAATTCCTTTCATCAATAATAAAACATTTTAAAACTCATAAAGTTTGTGCCTTGTTAGGACCAAGGCAGTGTGCGGAAAAACTACACTTTCTAAACAATTCGTAGAAGCTTATAATATTCCTAAAATCAATATTTTTGATCTTGAAAATCCTTTAGATTTAGCAAGATTAAATGAGCCGATGCTTGCTTTGTCTGATCTAAAAAGATTTGTTATTATTGATGAAATTCAGTATAAACCGAATCTATTCCCTATTTTAAGAGTTCTTGTTGATACAACTGATATTAAATTTAGTACTAGGCAGTGCATCAAGAGACTTAATTAAACAAGGTTCTGAAACACTAGCAGGTAGAATAGGTTATATTGAAATGACACCGTTTACCTTATCTGAAGTGTCAGGTACTCAGCAATTATGGATACGCGGCGGATTTCCTTTATCATATCTTGCAGATGATGAAGAGTTAAGTGCTTTATGGCGTCAGAATTACATTAAAACATTTTTAGAAAGAGATATACCAAATTTAGGTTTTACAATTCCGTCTATGCAGTTACGTAGGTTTTGGTTAATGCTTTGCCATTATCACGCTAATATATTGAATGCTTCAGAATTTGGAAATTCTTTCTCTATCTCATATCATACCGCAAAGCATTATTTAGATATTTTAGAGGGAACTTTTATGATCCGTATTTTGCAGCCTTGGTATGAAAACCTAAAAAAAAAAGACAAGTTAAGACTCCAAAAATCTTTTTTAGAGATAGTGGAATATATCACGCTTTATTAGGCTTAAATAATTATGAAGCTTTAAGCACTCATCCTAAAATAGGTGCATCATGGGAAGGATTTGCCTTAGAACAAATTGTTAGATATTATAAAGTCGAACCCGAAGAATGTTATTTTTGGTCATCTCATAATGGAGCGGAAATAGATCTTTTAATTTTTAAAAATGGAAAACGCTTGGGGTTTGAAATTAAATATACAAATACACTGAGCATTACAAAATCAATGCAAATATCTTTAGAAGATTTAAAACTTGATCAAATTAATGTAATATTTCCAGGTGAGATTAGCTTTAAATTGTCGGAAAAAATACAGGCAATAGGTCTTTTGAGCTTAATTCAAAATGATACAAAAGCTGCAACTATATAGTTACAGCTTTTAGAATGTTATATTATTTCACATACGCCTTTAGAAGCTTTACCGGCAAGTTTGATATCTTTGGAAGCATTATCCACACAATTACCTAAATCTTGATTATATTGGTGGATTTGACTACTCGCTTGCATAGCTTCTTTAAATACTGCGTTATGTTTTTGCTGTTGTTCTTCAAATTGTACTTTTGCAGCTTCTAAAACTGCTTTTCTTTGTTCAGGAGTTAATTTTGTAAATTTAGACATAATAATTACTACTTTAGTTAAATTCCTCTCGTTTTATTATTTGTAATTTTAATATTAGGAGTACGAGCAGGAGATAAACTCCTAGTATTAGGATCTTTTACTTGTGTTTGTTCTTTGATTTTATTAGCTAAAGATTTAGTTTTATCCACGTTAATTTTATTTAGTACTTTATTATGATGCTCTATATCTTTTACAACGCCGTCTGTCTTAATTGCTTTATGCTGATGTTTTAGAACTAAATATTTTTCATATGCATCTAAATATTTTTCTGGTTCTTTTTTATAACGCTCTTTAATATCACTTCCTAATTTCTTTATTTTATCTTTATTTATGTTGTATGCTTTTTCATGTTTAATAATTTCTTGATCTAATATTTTTTTACTATTTTCAATCTTCTCTACATGTGCCTTATGTATTTTTAACATTTCTTGGTGAAATTCTAATTCTTCTTTTAATTCTTTAACTTTTTTTGGTGCTAAGCCTTTTTCTTGTAATTGTTGTGATAAATTCGTTATTGTTTTATTTAATTCATTTAATTCTGTATGTGCTTGTTTGTGTTCTTCAGTTATTTTTTTATGGTTTTTATGTAATACTTTATACGCTTGATTTAGTTTAAATATTTCTTCATGAGTTAATATTTCACGATTTAACTCTTCATGATCAATAATGTTTTCCTTTTCTAGTTTATTTATTATCTTATCTAAACGCTTATTACTTTCTTCAATTCTTTTAGTATCTTTAGTAATATTTTTTATAAATTTATTATGCAAATTATTAAGTGCAGCAATTCTTTGTGCGATTTCTTTTTCTTCTTCGGTAAGTTTTATTGCTCTTTGTGATTTTAGAAATTCTTCTTCTTGAACCCTAGCTTTCTTAATAGATTGTTCTACTTCATAGTGCTTGAGCTTAGTTTCAGCAGTCTCTTTTAGATTGGATATGTCAAAATTCAAGCCATATGAAACTGCTTCGCTTTGTAAACTACTCAATTCTCCTAGAATTATTTCTATTTGAGAGCGAGAATAAGAATTGTTAAGATGCTCTTTTAAATTATCGAATTTATATTTTAATGTAGCTGTTATATCAGACATGCTCATCATCTTTAATATTAACGCCAAAAAATGTTAACAAAAGTTAATAATTAAGTCAAGAAAATTTTAATAAAAATTAATCTTGTATTTCTAGCCATTGATTTAATAACTCGTCTAGTTTCTTTTTATCATTAATTAATTGGCTAGTAATGCGGTTATATTTTTGAGGATTATCTAAATATAGATTAACGTCTTCAAGTTCTTTTTCTAAGTGTTTGATGGATATTTCTAGCTTTTCAATATAGTTGGGTAATGTTTCAAGCAAACGCTGATATTTATAAGATAGCTTTTTATTTAGAGGTTCTTTTTGAGAAGTTAGTGGTAGTGGTTTTGAAGCTTTTTTGGCTATAGGAGAGGTAGTAAAATACTGCTTATAATCTTCATAACCTCCTGTTAAATCATGAATTTTACCTTGAGCGAAAACTAAAGTTCTAGTAACTAACCTATCTAAAAAGTCACGATCATGGCTCACGACTATTAAAGTACCTGAATAATCTGTAAGTATATCTAGTAAAATTTCCAGACTATCCATATCGAGGTCATTAGTCGGTTCATCTAAAATTAACAGATTGCCAGGGTTAATTAGAATTTTTGCAAGTAATAATCTATTAGCTTCACCGCCTGATAAAATAGCGGTTTTTGCATTAAGTAGTTTAGGATTAAACATGCATTGTTTTAAATAACCGGCAACATGCATGGTTTTACCGTGTGGCAAAAATACTTGATCACTGCCTGTAGGACATAAAGTTTGTTGTAATGTATGATTAGACTCTAGTTTTTCTCTATGTTGATCAAAATATGAAATATCTAAATTACCGCCATATATAATTTTGCCGCTTTCAGGGGTAAGCTGTTTTGTTAGTAGTTTGATAAAGGTAGATTTGCCTGAGCCATTTGCACCGATTATACCAATTTTCTCGCCGTTTTTTACACGAAAGCTAAAATTATTGATAATTTTAGTATTTTTATAACTAAAAGTAATATTATCTGCTTCAATAATGACTTTACTTTTAGCTATATTTTCGGCAAGTTCTGCCCTAACTCTTTGTGTTGAACTAGCTAGTTTTGCAGTTTGTTCTTGTGTTATTGCTCTTAAAGCTTTCAAATCCGCAAGTCTCTTTTGATTTCGTTTACGTCTAGCAGTAACACCGGCATTTAACCATTCATTTTCTTGAGATAATTTTTTATTTAATTTCCGAAGAGCGGCTTCTTCTTGGTCTATGATAATTGTTTGCCATTCATCAAAAAATTTAAATCCTTTATCGGATTTACGTAAAATTCCTCTATCAAGCCACCAAATTTTATTAGTAACATTTGAGAGGAATGTTCTATCATGACTAACGCAAATAATAGCACCGTTATAAGATTTAACAAATTCTTCTAACCATTCGATTGTTGCAATATCTAGATGGTTAGTCGGTTCATCAAGTAATAATATTTCCGGCTCTAATATTAAAGCTTTAGCAAGGCTTGCTCTTCTCAGTTGACCGCCTGAATAGGTGGATAAATTATCTGTTCCGTTGATTTGTAATTTTTCTAGAATTATATCGATTTGGTATTTATCTATTTCTTTTGTACTATCTGTTTGTTGTAAAACAAAATCATAAACAGTTAGATGAGTTTTTATAGAAATATCTTGTCTTAAATAACCGGTTGTAACTAAAGGATCTTGAAATAATGCACCATTATCTAACTCATAATCACCTGATATGACTTTCATTAAGCTTGATTTCCCGCAGCCGTTACGTCCTATAAGACAAATCTTATCGCCTGTGTACAAATAAAGCTCTAAATCAGATAAAATTACTGTATCCGCAAAACTTAAGTTACCGTCTTTAATGTAATAAATTGGGGTCATAGTTGATTATTGGCTAGTTTTAATGTCATTCCTGTGAAAGCAGGAATGACATTAAGTTAAAGGTTGGTAAACGAAGTTTAATTTGGAAAAGCACAAGGAGTCCATAAGACGAGGAGCGGAACGTATACTTAATACGTGAGTACGGTGCTTATAGGACTTTGTGCCAATTTTTTAAATTAAACGAGTATATTCTTAATCACTAAACTAGCATTAGTACCACCGAATCCGAACGAGTTAGAAAGCACGTAATCTATCTTAGTTTTCTTAGCTTTAAGTGCAACTAAATCTATATTCACCTCATCCATAGGGGTATCTAAGTTTAAGGTTGGCGGTGCAATCTGGTCTCTAATTGCAAGAGCTGAAAAGATAAACTCAACACTTCCTGCCGCACCAAGCAAATGTCCTATTGATGATTTAGTAGAAGACATTAAAACTTTGGGATTCGCTTCTAAAAATAATTTTTGTACGGCTGCTAATTCTATTCCATCACCAAGTGTAGTAGAAGTACCGTGTGCATTAATATAATCAATCATATCGGGCGTGATAGTTGCATCTAGCATTGCGTCTCTCATCGCTCTATAAGCTCCTCTACCTTCAGGATGTGGAGCTGTCATATGATAGGCGTCACCTGTAGAGCCGTATCCTATAACTTCACCGTAAACTTTAGCCCCTCGATTTAAGGCATGCTCATATTCTTCTAAGACTACAACGCCTGCTCCTTCACCCATAACAAAGCCGTTGCGGTCTTTATCCCAAGGTCTTGAGGCTTTTTTAGGATTATCGTTATATTTAGTACATAATGCTCTAGCAGCAACGAAACCTGCAACTCCGACAGGTGTAACTGGAGCTTCCGCACCGCCTGCGATCATAACATCGGTATAGCCGTGTTTTATCATACGCATAGCATCGCCTATAGCATGTGCCCCTGTAGAGCAAGCTGTTACTGCCGTTTGGTTTGGACCGCTAAAACCGTATTTTATAGAAACAAGACCGGATAAAAGATTAATTAATGAAGCGGGGATAAAGAAAGGACTAACTTTGCCGTTATTTTCTTGATAAAGTTTGATAGAGGTATCTGCGATCATTTTAAGCCCACCGATTCCTGAACCTAATATCAAGCCGGTTCTATCACGAGATTTTTCATCGTCGGGTAACCAGCCGCTATCTTCAACTGCTTCGGTTGCGGCTGCTACTCCGTAATGGATAAATTTATCCATTTTACTTAGTCTATTAATGTCATCTGCTTGTGTGAAATTTTCAAGTTTAAATCCATCTTTCTCAGAGTTATCTATAAGTCCGGCAATTTTACACGCAAGTTTAGAAGTGTCAAATTCTGTAATAGTTTTTATACCGCTTACTCCATCTACAATATTTTTCCAAGATGAGCTAACATTAAGCCCAACAGGAGTAACAAGTCCAAGTCCGGTAATAACTACTCTTTTATTTACTCTTTGATTCGACATTTTTATTATCTATTAGGGATTTTTTATGCAGATTAAGATTGGCGTTCTTTGATATATTTTATAACATCGGATACGGTTTTAATTTTAGTGGCTTCATCATCAGGAATATCAATACCGTATTCAACTTCTATTGCCATCATTAACTCTACGGTATCAAGGCTATCAGCTTTCAAATCTTCTATAAATCTTGAATCCGTAGTTATTATCGATTTATCTTTATTTAGCTTTTCAGCAACCATTTCAATAACTTTCTGTTCGATCTTATCCGTTGTACTCATAATTTTGAACTCCATAAATCATTTAATTTTATATGCCGTATAATAGTGGTTATTCAGCTATTAGACTTTATTTTAACTGTATGAATAGTTATTTAAAATATTCATTGCATTTTATCTTTAAAGGAACTTCTAGCACAAAAAATTATTTTATGCTAGCACAAAATAATCTTATTAATTTTTATACCATTAACATACCACCGTTTACATGTATAGTTTGACCGGTAATATATGATGCCTGATCGCTTGCTAAAAATGCAACTGCGTTTGCCACGTCTTCCGGCATACCGTAAGTGCCTAGCGGAATTTTTTGTATTATAGCTTCTCTTTGTTTTTCATTTAGTTTATCGGTCATATCTGATTTAATAAATCCTGGAGCTACTGTGTTAACCGTAATGCCTCTGGTTGCAACTTCGTAAGAGAGCGATTTGGTCATACCTATTAAACCTGCTTTAGAAGCACAATAATTAGCCTGTCCGGGGTTACCTGAAATTCCTACTATTGAAGATATGTTAATAATACGTCCATACCTGTTTTGTATCATTTTTTTTATTGCTTCACGATTTAAAATAAAATTTGCTTTTAAATTAATATCAATAACTTTGTCAAAATCTTCATCTTTCATTCTAATTGCTAGCGTATCGCTAGTAATACCGGCATTACATACTAAAATATCTAACTTTGATGCTTTAGATATTAAATTGCTACATTCTTCCTTATCGGCAAGATTACATACTTCTATCGTATAATTATCTTTTACAACCTTTCCAAGGGATTTTAATTTTTCCTCATTACTACCGCTAATAATTACATGGCTTCCGAGTTTGTGCAGTAACCTCGCTATAGCTCCGCCTATGCCTCCTGAAGCTCCCGTAATTAAGGAAGTTTTACCTGTTAAATCAATCATTTTCTTCCTCCGTTTGATCAAGATTTATATTAGTAATTTTTGACGATTTTTCACGTATTATTTTCTCAATTTCGTTGGAAATTTGTGGATGTTCTTTTAAATATTGTTTGACGTTTTCACGTCCTTGACCTATGCGTACGTTCTTGTAGGAAAACCAAGAGCCGGATTTCTCAACAATATCAAGCTTAACTCCAAGGTCGATTATCTCGCCTTCTTTTGAAATACCTGAACCGTACATTATATCAAAATCTGCAGTTTTAAATGGAGGAGATACTTTGTTTTTGACTACTTTTACTTTGGTTTGGCTGCCTATTACTTCTTCTTTATCTTTAATGGAGCCGATTCTTCTTATATCGATCCTAACAGAAGCATAGAATTTTAAGGCATTACCGCCTGTCGTGGTTTCAGGACTACCGAACATCACACCTATTTTCATTCTGATTTGATTGATGAAAACAGCAATACAATTGGTGCGATTAATTGATGCAGTAAGTTTACGCAAAGCCTGGCTCATTAACCTTGCTTGAGAAGCCATTTGAGCATCACCCATTTCGCCCTCAATCTCTGATTTCGGTACTAAAGCCGCAACACTATCTATTATTATCATATCAATACCGCTGGAGCGAATTAATGTATCGGCAATTTCTAGGGCTTGTTCACCTGTATCGGGCTGTGAAATAATAAGCTCATCAATATTTACGCCTAATTTTTTAGCATAAGCAGGGTCTAATGCATGCTCGGCATCAATAAAAGCACATGTACCACCCTTTTTTTGAGCTTCTGCAATTAAATGCAATGTTAGAGTGGTTTTACCTGAGCTTTCAGGACCAAAAATTTCGATGATTCTACCTTTGGGAACACCGCCGATTCCAAGAGCTATATCTAGCCCAAGTGAGCCGGTTGATACGGCCTCTATATCAACATGCGGACGCTGCCCTAGTTTCATTACCGAACCTTTACCGTAGCTTTTTTCAATTTGTGCGAGTGCTGCGGCAATAGCTCTTTCCTTATCTGTATTTGACATAAATTTCCATATTATAAACTTACCAATTAAAATATAAGCTTGAGAAAGAAAAATCAAATTTTATTTATGTTATTGTGCTTGTAAGATTAAATCTTGACTTCCATACTAGGTGATGTTTAGATGTTAAATTTACTTGTGTTATGGTTAATTGATTTGGACTTGCTTACTATGTTACCAACTGAATTAACCTAGGACTATTAACAAAAGAAATTTTAAAGCTAATTAAATTACTTGTTAACAGTCCCATAGTGCTCGAAAAAGATAGATTTAGTAAAACCCTTATTAAATAACTTATCACATATGGTACCACAATTTCCGCAAACTGAATATATCGCTAAAGATAATTCATCATCTATATCTTATAAATTTAGATGGCATATTTTAATTATTTTAAGCATTTGCTTACTTTTGATATCGATGGATGCTACAGTCTTGTATGCTGTTATTCCTTAATCCTTGATTTAAAACCATCTAATTTACAACAATTATGGATAATCAATGCATATGCATTAGTATTATCAGGTCTTCTCATTACCGCAGGTGCATTAGGAGATAGATTTGGTCGTAAAAGATTATTACTTTGGGGGCTTTTAGTTTTTTCCATCGCTTCAATGTTAGTTTATGTGATAGCTCATGGGGATTAGTATTATGTCGTGCTTTACTTGGGTTAGGAGGATCAGAGATGATGCCTTCCACTTTATAATACACATGAACGTATGATTGCAATATCCGTGTGGGGAATAATGGCAACCGTAGGAGCAGCTATAGGACCAGTACTAGGAGAGGAGTATTGGTTGAGCTTTTAAGTTAGCAATTGGCATTTTTTAATAAATGCACCTATTGCATTAGTAATTATTGCTTTTGGTATAGTTTGGATTCCTAAATCATCTAATCCTAGTAATGAACCCATGGGATTGGATAGGAGTATTTCAATCGTTTTTTGGGATGGCAGCTTTAGTTCAAGACATTGAGATGTTGGCTAAATACGGTATTATGAATCTAGCATCCGGCGGAATGCTATTAATTGGCATTGTGTTACTAATAATAGTTACCTTACGTTATGCCAACTTAAAAGTGATGATCCGTTAGTGGATATGCGTTTATTCTTAATTAGCAATTTTAGTATAGGAGTAATAGTTTATTTGCTGATTACGTGTGTCTTAGGATCCATAATGTATCTTATGTCCTTATGGTTACAGTTTATCAAAGGGTTAAGTCCTTTGTATGCAGGTCTTTATATGTTGCCTGCAGCAGTTTTTGCTTTAATTGCATCTTTAGTTATGTCATATTTACTCACACGATTTATCGCACGTGTAATAATGTTTAGTGGGTTTATCTTTACTACTATATCATTGATTTTACCTAGTATATTAGACTATAGAGATTTATTATCGAATATTATGTTATATATCTTGGATTGCTTGGTATAGGAAGTAGTCTATGCCTCTCTACACCGTAACAGTTATGATGAATGCAGTACCGGCAGAGAGGTCTGGAGGTGCAGCAGCATTACAAGAAACAGCATATGAATTAGGTAATGTATTAGGTATAGCTGTTATTGTGAGTATTACGTCTTTATATATATAGTAACAATCTAGTAATGCCTCACGGTGTTTCTGTATCAATTGCAGAAATAGCTCATGACTCAATCGGTGAAGGAATAATTATTGCTCAACAACTACCACCTTCATTTGCTTACGCATTAATTAAGGATGTTAATATTACTTTTATAAATGCATTTAATATAGTAGGTATTATTCTAGGAATAATCATGCTAATATTGGCGGGTGTGATTATGTATGTTCTTCCTCCTTTTAAAGTATCTACCTCTCTACATTAATATGATGAAACTGGTATAGACACCTTACCGTCTTTTGCTATTTTTGCACTATTTACCATGAATGGTTAATAATGATCGTAGTGCTTATTTTTATAGTAGGTAGTTAATAAAATGAGATGATGATATTTTCAAGGCTATAAATCATTACTAAATATTTTTTCTAATTCTGTTAAGCGTTGTTCTATTCTTTCGATATTGCTTTTTGTTATAGGTCTTTTTAGTAAATCTGCTATCTTGGCTCTTAGATTTTTTTTATGTTCATTTAAAATAAATTCTATGATGAGTCTTGAGATGGTTTTAGTATTGTGGTCAGACATATTTGTTCCCGATTAATTAAACTTATACTGCTTAAGTTTCAACCACCGAAGAGAAATAAACTCTTAGTGGTCGGGGGAGTAAGAAAACCATCAACGATAGCCATAATAGCCTTTAGGTTCTAAGCTTTAAATCTTGGACATAACTATTATAACCCCGACTGTGAAGTCGAGGATTGCATCAGTTTTGTAAGAAATGTTCTCACTTTTGGCAGAGGTTTCGACACCTCGAAATAACACTTTGCTAATCTAAGCATCATTTTATATATAACTTTCAAAAAGTCAATGATGGTTTGTTATGGTACTAACAACGTTCTATGCTTCTATACCTAAGGAGTTATATGGTGATGATACATCGGCTAATAACGGCATTTCACAATTTTGATAGTTAATATCTGTGTAACAAGGATTAAATATCTCAAATATTTCTATAATGCTTTCTTTATATTCTTCAGACTTGGGATTTGTTGTTCGTATAATTGTTATTAAGCGTGCAAAGTTGCTGATAGTCTGAAAACTATCATCACCGCCAAGACTCTTACATATTTCATGCAATATTCCGCTTGCAGAATCTAAGTTTATTGCTATAGCGGATGGGGAATTTAATTTTACAATTTCATTATTTAAATTAGTTAGTGGTAGTATTGAGAATTCATATTCCTTAATAGATTTTGCTAGTTTTATAATATCATGTAAATTATTTATTTTTATAACTTCATCGAATATAACTGCATTCTTCTTAAAATTTTCATATAGTTGTTCTACAAATACTAATTCTTTATTCTTCATTATTAAAGCTAAATTTTCATTTTGTATATTTCTTCCCTTATACCAATCCCATCCATATTTAATACAATACCCTAAGATCGTACCTACAGCTAATGTTCCTAATGCTATTCCAGCTATATAAGCACCGCTGCTATATCCACCGTCATTTGTATCATCGTTAGGTCTTTCTGTAGTAGTAGGGTCAGTGTAAGCTTTACCGAGTTGATCTAAAATATTTTTACCTATTTCTGTAGGAGAGACATTATCTAAAGAGAGACCTAAGTGATTTAGAGTATTTTCAAGAGTATTTATAAACGATTCACGAGGGATTAAAGTTTTTTTATAAGCGTTATAGTTTTGTAAAGCACTCATAGCTTCTTCTTTAGTGCATTCATTTAAACCTAAGAAATCAGCTCCGCTAGTTTCGGTAATATTGCCTTGAGAGAATATATAATCATTTATTACTTTATAAAGTTGACTAAGAATACTAGCCGTATCGTTTTGATGAGGTGTTACGACTTGTTGTAAAAGTATATGAGGATTATTTTCAGCATCGATAAAAATATTATTTATTGGAATATTTAAACCATTGTTGCACTCTTGGTATAGTATTGAAAAATCATTTGGGGACTCATTGAAAGATTGTTCAATGTTTTTCCAATTACACTGTGTATTATCCACTATATAACCTTTTTTAAAAGCTCCTTCAACAGTACTATATACTGATGAAAATATAGTACTGCTTAATTTATGAATGATGTGGCTTACATTACCCGGTAAACGGCTTACTATTTCATTGCTAAATATAGGCATAACGCAGTTAAAATTTATATTTAATATAGATGCCATAATGTTACTCCTTTAATTAATAAAACGTGGTTTCTAAAGTATGTTAATGTTTTTGTCAAGATAAAGTTAAAATAAATTAATATATGGAAAGATTTGAGAAAGATGATTGTTATGCTGTAATGTTTCGTTTTTTCGTCATTGTGAGGAGAGACAAAGCCTCGACTTGGCAATCATTTTGTACTAGACTTCTTGCATAACCTATCTTATAAAGAGGAATTTACAGGAAACGGATGTGAGTACCGGATTGAAGTACAAATTATCTTTAGAAGGAGGTTATGCAAGAAATCTACTGTTTCATGAGGTTGCCACGCTCCTTACAGTCGCGCGCAATGATGATTTGGTGTCCATGCAATAATACCTTGCGGGGATGACATAGAACGAGCTATACAATATTACTTACCTATGCAGAAATTTTTAAAGATCTCGCCTAGTATTTCTTCTACGTTGATAACACCTGTAATTGCACCGATGCAGCGTGCCGTCATTCTAATATCTTCAGTTGCTAGAACTAAATCATTATCTAAGCTAAAAGCCGTTAAATGTGAGAGAGCTTGTTGTAAATAGTTACGATGACGCTGATTTGTTATATAAGGAGTTTCAGTAAATCCTGCCATATTTTCGGCAATATTTTCAATATTTTTTAATATACTTGAAAGAGCAATATTATTTTTTACTGAAACTCTTAAGCATTTATATTTATTTTCAATAGAAAAGATTTTACTAGCTTCGATTAAATCGATTTTATTAATTATTGTGATAGTATTTTCATCAATTAAATTAATAATATTTTCATTTATAGAGGAGTCTAATTTTTCGGCATCAAACATTATAATTTTAATATCTGCTGTTTTAGCTGAATTTATAGCTCGTTTTATACCTTCCTGCTCGATAATGTCACTACTTTCTTCTCTTATACCTGCTGTATCCTGTAAAATAATAGGATAGCCGCCAATGTCTAAATGTCCCTCAATTATATCTCTAGTAGTTCCTGCAATATTTGAGACAATCGCTATATCTCTCTGCATTAAGAAGTTTAGTAAGCTAGACTTACCAACGTTTGGCGGACCGATAATTGCAAGCTTAAGACCACTTCGTAGTAATTCTCCTTTTCTGTTATCATTAAGATATTCCGATATTGTATGTACAAGAATTGTATGAGTATTAGTAACTTCATTAAGGACGGTATCAGGTATATCTTCATCCGGGAAATCTATATAAGCTTCAAGCAGAGAGATCATTTTTAAAAGCTGACTACGCCAATTATTATATAATGCTTCAAGTTTGCCGCTTGCTTGTCTAATTGCTTGCTTATGCTGCATTATAGTTTCGGCATTAATTAAATCGGCTATCCCCTCTGCTGCTGTTAAATCAAATTTGTTATTTAAAAAAGCTCTTTTGGTAAACTCTCCTGCTTCTGCCAAACGAATACCAGCTATATTTAATAATGTATTTGTCAGCATTATAGATATAGCTTTACTGCCATGCGTGTGAATTTCGACTACGTCTTCCCCGGTAAAGCTACCAGGTGACTTAAAATAAACAACCATAACATTATCGATTAGCTCCTTAGTTTCAGGGACTGTAATTTGTTGATAATACATTAATCTTGATTTAAAGTCCTTTCTACCGGTAAGTAGTTGTAAAACTTCTAAACTTTTAGGACCAGAAATCCTAAAAACTGCTACGCCTGCTTTACCGAATGCAGAGCTTTGTGCAAATATCGTTTCCACTTATTTTCTATGCCTCTTGCTTAAGTTATTTTATATAATATAATAACAACAGAAATAATCATATTATTATTAATTAAGAAAATCATGACCCCAAAAACAACCTCTTTAAACTTTAGCTGTTTAAATTGTCAAATCCCGAATTATAAAACTAAAATTCTAGAACTTAGCAAGGAACGTGAGTCAAGTTCCATATATATAGATTTTGTTCAAAAGTTTTTAAATTATATTCCGATAGATTATGATTTTGAGAATAGAGCAAAATTATTCCAAAATTTTGCAGATGAAGCCTTTAAGTTTTTTAAGCAAAGGATAGCAAGAGCAAGAAAAATAGCAATAACAAAGGCAGTTATCGAAAATGATCCGGCAATAAATGTCTTAATATTACTTGATAATAAGCCGCATATTGTTGATTTTATCATATGTCTGCTTAAAAACATGAATTTGCAAACTAAGTTTTTACTCCATCCGGTAATAAACTGTGTCCGAAATAGTAAAGGAGAATTAGAAAAAATATTAGCAAATTCTGTGTCGGATGAAAAATCAGAATCAATACTACATTTAACCATTTTAGGAAATTTTGACGATAAAACTACTACATTTTTAACCGAGGCTATAAATGAAAGATTAGAAAAGTTAGAGCAAAGCTATAGCTATTTACCGCAATTACGCACAAAATTACAAGATTTATCTAAAAATATAATTGATAATTATAAATTAAATTTTAAAGAGGCTAAAGAATTCTTAAATTGGTTACAAAACGATAATTTGGTTTTATTAGGGACTCTTGATTTTGAAGTAAAATCTTTAAAATTAAGCAATGAAATAGGAGCAGCAAAAATATGGCAAGAAGTAAAAGACGAGATTGATGATATTATAAAATGTTCTGCTAATCCTTTATATCAAAATCAATTAATAATACTCGGTAAAATAAATAGTGCGTCGCTTATCCATTCAGATAATTTAATCGACTATATCTTAGTGAAAAATTTTGACTCTTCGGGTGAATATATTGCGGGAAGTATAATTTTCGGTATATATAATTCAAATATGTATTACCATTCAATAAGTAATATTCCAATCCTACGACAAAAATTTAATTTTGTAATTGAGAAAGCTGGTTTTGCATTATCTGGTTATAATGCTGATAAGTTAAGAATTTTAATGGAGTTGTTACCGAGAGAAGCTTTAATACAAATTGATCAAGGCGATTTATATTGTATGTGTTTACATATGCTCTCAAGTATGATGAGTAAGAAGCTTAAATTATTTATTCAATATGATTGGTCTAGTTCTTTTCTTAATATCATAATTTTTCTGCCACGAGAACGTTTAACGGCTGAAATCCATAATATGATAGATTGTTATTTAGCAGAAAAATTCGGTAGTAAAATTTTATCCAACTATATCACTGAAGTAGCCGGTAATTTTTCTTATCTTTTTGTAACGCTTGAAGCACAAGGGGAACATAAAATAAATTTTGAAGCAGAAATAATACAGCACGATTTAGATCGTATCTCTACATGTTGGAGTGAAGATTTTTATTTTAAGTTTTCTAAAAAATTCGGCGAATATCAAGCAGGTATTAATTTAAAGCTTTTTGATAATGTTTTTTCGGCAGATTATCGGCAAAAATTTTCTCCGGAAATAGCTTTAGTAGATATTGAATATCTAACGGAAGCAAGTAAGTCACAAAAATGTATGTTTAATCTAGTTTCTGTAAATGAAACGGAATTTTACTTAAAAATATATAGTCCAAAAGTAAAACTTGCACTTTCTAACATATTGCCGCCAATAGAAAATTTAGGTTTTAAAGCAATTGATGAACAAACTTTTGCAATTAAGGAGGCTCTCGAAATCAAAGAAAGCTGGATATATAATTTTATCTTAACTTCTATTGTACCTGTAAAGGATAATATTACCGAATTAAAAATAAATGTTGAAGAAGCTTTAGACAAAATGGCACTTGGGATGCT
The DNA here is from genome assembly GCF_041477405.1 of Candidatus Rickettsia barbarica. Classification (NCBI taxonomy): domain Bacteria; kingdom Pseudomonadati; phylum Pseudomonadota; class Alphaproteobacteria; order Rickettsiales; family Rickettsiaceae; genus Rickettsia; species Candidatus Rickettsia barbarica. The sequence continues at coordinate 102,512 of NZ_JBEWYL010000001.1, forward strand.
TGCTAATGATTCTTTAAGTAAATTAATAGTGCTTGCCGGTTTTAATTGGAAGCAAGTTAAACTCGTCAAAGCTTTAACAAGATATTTACATCAAACGGGATTTAGTTACGGTAAAGGCTATGTACAGTTAACGTTACTTAAACATCCCGAATATACAAAAATGTTGGTAAATCTATTTGATATAAAATTTAATCCTAAACATTCGGATAATAATTGTGACGTAATTAAAGATAAACTAAATAATTACTTAGTAACCGTTGAGATGAGTAGTGAAGATAAAGTACTACGTAATATGTTTGGTATAGTTAATGCTATTACTAGAACAAATTACTATCAACCACATAAACATATTTTTTCATTTAAGTTTGATTCTTCAAAAGTACCGGATTTACCTAAACCTGTTCCGTTTGCCGAAGCATTTGTTTATTCTAGAAATTTTGAAGCTGTTCATTTAAGAGGCGGTCCCGTATCACGCGGAGGGCTTAGATGGTCGGATAGAGCAGAAGATTATAGGCTTGAGGTCCTTGGGCTTATGAAAGCACAAATGACTAAGAATTCTGTTATTGTCCCTGTCGGTTCTAAAGGCGGATTTTATGTTCATTTTACTGAGGAAGGGCTTACTCGTGATGAATATATGGAAAAAGTGGTAGAGTGCTATAAGAATTTCCTTAGAGGTTTATTAGACATAACTGATAATATCATTGACGGTAAAGTAGTACATCCAAAAGACGTTATTATTTATGATAAAGAAGATCCTTATTTAGTGGTTGCTGCCGATAAAGGTACAGCCTCATTTTCGGATTATGCTAATAGTGTGGCAAGAGAATATAATTATTGGCTTGATGATGCTTTTGCTTCCGGTGGTTCTGCAGGTTACGATCATAAAAAAATGGCTATTACTTCCAAAGGAGTTTGGATTTCCGTAACTAATCACTTTAAAACTTTAGGGTTAGATGTCCAAAAAGACCCTATTACTGTCGTAGGTATAGGAGATATGTCGGGAGATGTGTTCGGTAACGGTATGCTCAGATCAGAGACTATTAAGTTAGTTGCTGCCTTTAATCATAAACATATATTTATTGATCCTACTCCTGATCCTTTATCAAGTTTTAATGAGCGTTTGCGTTTATTTAATTTAAAGGGGTCTAATTGGTCTGATTATGATTCTAAGCTTATTTCTAAAGGAGGCAAAGTATTTGAACGCAGTAGTAAATTAATAAAATTATCGCCGGAAATTAAAAAATTACTTGATATAAATGATAATGAATTATCACCGGAAGAATTAATTAAAGCTATTTTAAAAGCAGATGTTGATTTATTGTGGAATGGCGGAATAGGCACTTATATCAAAGCTAAAACGGAAAATAATTTAGAAATCGGTGATAAAGCAAATGATAACCTTAGATGTAACGGTGAAGAAATTAGAGCAAAAGTTATAGCAGAAGGCGGTAATGTTGGGGTATCACAGAGAGGTAGAGTTGAATATGCTAAAAAAGGCGGGTGCATAAATGCTGACTTTATTGATAATTCAGCAGGTGTTGATTGCTCCGATCATGAGGTAAATATCAAGATTGCTTTAAGTAGTGCGATAACCTCAGGAAAAATTACTTTAGAAGAACGTAATAAACTTCTAAACGATATGACAAAGCAAGTTGAAGAGTTAGTATTACTTGATAATTATAAGCAAACCGAAGCAATAACAATTATGCAACTATCTCCTACTTTAACTGTTAATATACTTAGTCAATTTATAGATATTTTAGAAGAAGAAAAAGTATTAGAGCGGGAAAATGAATTCTTGCCTAGTGCAGAAGAATTGAATAGCAGAGCTATGAGCGGTGAAGTATTAACTCGTCCTGAGCTTTGCATATTGCTATCATATAGTAAGAGATCTGCTTATCATGAGTTAATTAATTCTACTTTTTCCCATGATAAATATTTTGATGCATGTCTTATAGATTATTTTCCTGAAATGATGCAAAAAAAGTTTCGTAATGAAATTTTGTCTCATCCACTTAAACATGAGATTATTAAAACCGTTACTATAAATAAAATAATGAATCAGCTTGGAGGACCGCTTATTAGTATTGTAAAGCGTGAGATTGGGGCTCCTCTTTGTGATATAATAAGGTCATATACCATTATTTGTGAAATTTTTGATCTTGATGATATATGGGAAACGATAAGTAAGCTACCTACTAATATTGATTACAATGTAAAAATCGACATGTTTACCGAAATAACGAAATTAATGCGTCGAGGTATTTCGTGGTTTATTAAAAATTTAAAACATCCTATTAATATTAGTGAAACTATAGAAGAGTTTAGAGTTCCTGCACAAAAGTTAAGAAAAACGGTAGATACTTTATTAGTCGGAGAAACTAAAATAAGATTTGAAGAAAAATTAAATTATTATACCACTAGCGGGGTAGAGGAATCATTGGCTGCTACTATCGCTACATTTGACAATTTAATTTCAGTATTTGACATTATATATGTAACAAAACAGACTTCAGGGAATAATAAAGAGATAGCAAAAGTTTATTTTGTTATAAGTGATATGTTTAGTTTTGATTGGTTACGTAAAGCTTGTGATAGGCAATTGAACGATTCATTTTGGCGTCGCTTAGGTATTCAATCGCTAAAAGATGATTTATATGACAAACAACGTAGATTATTAATAAAAATAATTAATAAATCTAAAACAACTATTGATTTAGATTTATGGATTGATAATAATAATAACTTAGTTAGAAATTTGCTTGATTTTATTAAAGAAATTAAAGCTCAAGAAACTATAGACTTAAATATAATTATTTTAGCAAACAAGAAATTTGAAATATTCTTACAGAAACTTGAGTAAATTATGTTGTCAATGCTTAAGCAAATTAGGTTAGATTCAGGTAAAACTTTAAATCAGGTATCTAGTGATTTAAAAATTAGAAAAAAATATTTAGTAGCTTTAGAAGAGGGTGATTTTGATGTTTTACCGGGAGAAGTATACGTAAGAGGTTACTTAAAATTATACTTGGATTATCTTAATGTAAAAGATAGAAATGCAGAGCAGATAGAAGCTACTAAACAGAACGAAACCGAAAAATTATTAAATAATAAAAGAGCTACGGTGATAAATTATAAACGTAAAAAACAATTAGTACTTATATCTATTATAATGTTATCAATTATTATTGTAAGTCATCCATTCATAATTAACGCTTAAACGAAAATGGATAATGAAATATTAGACTGCTTACAGAATGAAGCTAATAAAGAGGCATTTGAAGGAGACACGGAACGCGGCACCGCAGCGTACATAGACGTACATGAGGATGCGAGTACAGGATCGACGTACAAATTACCTTTAGAAGCAAGTTATGTAAGCAGTCTAAAGAAATTAATGGAAGAAGTAGAACATAAACTCGATGATTTGTTGAGTATGCTTGTAAATAATCAAAATGAAGTTCAAAAATTACAAAACGCAAATAAAGCATTAAAAGATAATTATATAATAATGCTAGATCAAATTAACATTTATATTAATGAACTTGAAGAAATAAAAAAACAGCAAAAATAATTATGTCAATTGTTACGGTAACATTAAATAACAAGAGTTTTCAATTATATTGTAATAATGGAGATGAGGAAGCATTACTATCTTTAGCGAATAAATTGAATGATAAAATAGCGGAAATTAAACTTGGTAGTCCCACAGCCTCTTTTGAGCTATTATTAGTTATGGCATTACTTAATGCACAAGCTGAAATAGCTAGTCTAACAGCAAAACTTAATAAAAATGGTCTTCAAAAAAATCATCCCGACGAAGAAAAATTCGCAGAAACCTTAAATACTATAGCAGGTTACCTAGAAAACCTTGCACGTAAAATGGGAAAGTGATATATTAACTATTAGCTGCTTGGTTCGTGAGCTTAATATTAGCCTAGGACTACCACTAACGTTTAGGACATCGTCCCTGTCTAATACTAATTCAGTTTAGATATATGAAGTCCACCTTTACATAAAGGTCTTTGAAGGATTTTAAGTAACGGCCAAAGCGGTCATGTATACTCGTTTAATTTGAAAAATTGGTTACGTTGTCTTTTGCTGATAATCTTCACTTACTAGTATGTACACTGCGGTTATCAGCTTCAAAACGCCTTGCTCTTTTCCAAATTAAACTTCGTCGTCTACCTACTTTTCGTTTACTCACAGTATACCTTTAAAATGAAACAAACAAAATCACGCAATAAAGTTCTCGGTGCTTTTTTAGGCACTATTATTGAATATTACGACTATAGTTTATATGGTTTTTCAGCGGCAATTATCGCTGATAAATTCTTTTCAGCCAGTACTGATCTATTAACAAAGCTTGTAAATGTTTTTGCCGTTTATGCAGCAGCATATTTATCAAAGCCTATGGGTGCTTATATTTTTGGACGTATAGGGGATATATACGGTCGAAAAAAAGCCTTAAGTTTTACGATTATCGGTATTGTAATCCCTACCTTAATAATAGGTTTATTGCCCGATTATTCCTCGATAGGAGTTTGGAGTACAATAATTTTAGTTTTATGTCGCTTTATGCAAGGTATTTTTATTGGAGGGGAATATGACGGTGCAGCGATTTATGTTATTGAACATTTAGGAGCAAAATACCGATTTACTGCCTCGGCAATAACTAGATGTACAGGAGTAATGGGTTTATTATGCGGAATCGGTGCAACTAATTTCTTTAATTCTCATATTTTTCCGGAGTGGGGTTGGCGTATTCCGTTTTTACTAAGTTTACCACTTGCATTAATAACTCTTTATTATCGCCGGAAATTTGATGAAACACCGGAGTTTAAAAAAGCACACTATAGCCAAGATTCTATTGAAAAACTTAGCTCTATAATTAAAAAGCAATGGAAAAATATTGCACCGTTAATATTTTTAGCCGGAGGTTTTGGAGCAACATATCAAATTGTGATCATCTTTATGAAGCACTATTTACCGATCGTATTACCTTCAGTCGGTATTATTATGAGTGCTTTTTCGGTCTTAATAGTAATATGTTTTGCTGTTTGCATGCCGATTGCCGGTTTTATTGCCGATCGCTTAGGAGTTAATTCAGTATTAAAAATCGCATTTATATGTACTATTACAGCAAGTGTATTTTTTGTGATAGCAGTAAAATATCAAATGACTAATTTAGGGCTTGCAGCTAGTTTAATGTTAGCTGCATCAGTTGCACCTTTTAATTCTCTTGCTCATAGTATAGTTATTAAGTCTTTTGTAGTTAAAGAACGCTATCGTATTATAAGTTTAGGACATAATATCGGCTCAATGTTAATGTCCGGTACTGCTAATTATATTTGTGCAAAGGTAATAAAATCATTTGATTTTAACCTATTCCCGATTTTATATCTTTGCATGTTTGCCGTACTTGCTTATTCTATGACCATATTATTTAACCGTAATAGGTAAAAAATAAATCTTGACGGTAACTTTAAATGTTATGCGTAAAATTTTTCATAAATCTATAATTTTTAGTATCTTATGTATACAAGGAAATATTAGTTTTACCGATGCAAACGGAAGTATATACGTTAGATATTGGTAATTGCAAAGAACGTAAATATAACTATGAAGATCATTTGGAAGAATTGTTGAAGCAAGAAATTTCTTTAGCAATGCAGAAGGATGGTTTAAGAGTTAAGCTATGGTACAACAAAGATATTAGAACACAAAAGCTTGATGTGATTTAGTATCTCGTTTCCGTAGCTCCTATAATAATACTTATACTGCTTTATATACGCCTTTATTATGGCCTGAGGTGAACCTGTTATAATGTTAGGAGAAAAAACAGGAGCTGATATATTTGTATTACTTAATTATGTGCAAATGATAAAGAATAATGGAGCTCGTACACATGACTTTTTAATGAGTGCTTTGGGTTGTTCAGTAAGTAATGCAGATAATATATTTATGTCTATAGGAATAGTAGAAGCAAAAGGTGGTAGAATATTATGGACTAATGCAACGCCCCAAGCACAACCATTTAGTAGCTCTATTTTCTCTTCTTGTGATAAATCAGAAATTGTCAATTTTTATTCAGTAATAAATATGCTTTTATCTCCATTATAAACTGAATTTTGTGTCGTTCAGGGGTGGTTGGTGTGGCTTATATTATTCCTCTCTGTCATTCCGTGATTTATTCACGGGATCCAGTAAAACATATAGTATGGGTAGACAAAACACATCTAATTTAAGTGCATAAACTATAAATCATTTTTATCAAATAGGAAAAATTCACCTATTTCAGGGGTAATCAACTTATTTTCATCAATATTATGTTTTTTTCCGATCTCTTTAAAAAGATTATCGTTATAACCCGAATCACCTATAAAACAAATATCTCCTATCTTAGTTTTAATGATCAAAGTTCCCCATAATGCTTTATTTTTATCAAATATTCCTCTAGCCGACCAATGCTGTGTCGGTTCTAAATAAAATTCTACATCGCCTTTAATTTCATCTTCTTAGAAACTTTTTGAATTTAGCTGTATTTCTTGTTCTTTATATGACTCTCCCCACCCTAAGGTAACAATTTCTGCATCGGTAATATGTTTTTTGATTATTACGTCATTCATTAGCGGTGTAATAATCTTAGGGTTATCTTGTACCCATAAATCTTTAATTGTTCTGATGTCTAAATGGTCATAGTGATTATGGCTTATTAATATAACATCTATTTTAGGTAAATCGGTAAAATTAATACCGGGTTTTACCACTCGCATTGGTCCTGTAAAAGTAAAAGGACTAACCCGCTCCGACCATACCGGATCGGTTAAGATATTTAAACCGTCTATTTGAATTCAAAAGGTTACATGTCCTACGTAGGCTATTCGTACAGCGTCATCTCGATCGCTTGATACTAATGAATTTCGTGGAACTCGTCTGTAGTCACGTACTAATGTACACTGTGCAGACTCGTCCTTAAATTCATCTTGTCTGAAGCGATCGAGATTTAGCTGTGTATTTTTACTGCTAGTTATTTTTTGTGGTGGAATATCAGTGGAAGTAAACGGCAGTGTTGTCGGCCATTTTGGTTGTTTTGAAGTTATTTTCCATTTTAGAATATCAAGTAAGGTTTTAAGTTTTATATTAGGCTCAATATTGAAAAACATATTTTTATTTAGATAGACCTTCCTTTCGGTTTATTAGAGCTTTTAACTTGTTCAGTTTTATTTTGTGGTTTATGAATAAACCCTCTAGTTTTTTCTCCTATCAACATGGCTTCTTGCAGTATATCTTTTGGTAGTTTAGCTATAGATGCCGATATTTGCGGAGTTTGTTTTATTTCTACCGTTATCTTTTTTGCTTTATTTATATCTCTGCCTATTACTTCATCTAGTGGAACATTTTTATAATCTGCAAGAGCAACAATTGCTCCCATATCAGGCATTTTTGTACGACCATCTAGAAAATTTTTCCACGCTGTTTCATGAGTACCTGTTTTTTCACTTAACTTATACGGGGTTATATTGTCTATTTCTAATATATTCAGTACAAATTTTTTAAAATTATTTCTAATTTCTTCTGGATCATCTTTATTTGTTTCTGATATATCGTTAATCCGATTAAATCGTTCTTTTGACCTTATATCTTCGCTCATTATTTGTTCCTGTAAAATTTCCTAAAAATTGAGAGTTAAAATAACTTCATAGATAGTCTCTTAGACTTATTTATTAATATATAACTAATAAAAATAGTAAATAGAAGATAATTATAATGAAAATAATAAATTAAGCTATTGAATTAAGTATTTAGGTCTTATATATGAAATTTAAATTAATCTATTTTAACTTTTTTTGTCACAAATTATAAAATTTTTCTGTAGTATGAGCCATGTCTGTTCCACTTCTTTTTCTATAAATTAAATTTCAGATGCAGAATCTAAGATATTTTAAAAAGATTATATAAATTAAAAATTGTTTTTTCTGTATCTTGATCATTTATGAATAAGGTAATTTTAACTTCTGATAATTGTATCATGTAAACATTTATATTATCGTTCGTTAACTTTGATAATATCGTTTCAAGTAATTTACAATCATTTTTAATCCCATAACCAATAAGAGAGATTGTAGCAATTTCGGTATCAAAAGTAAAATCTTGTATCTGCTTATCATCTTTTAAATTAGTCAGTAAAGCTTGTAAATTATTTTTATCGGTTAAATTTGTAATAAAACTATATTCTTCATTATTTTTTATCTCTTGCATAAACTCAATATGATTATTATTTTGTGTAATCATATTTGCAACTTGCAAAAAACTTAAAGACATGCTCTTTACAGATATTTTTAATAAATTTTTATTAGAAGTAATGCTGTTAATAATCCCATTCTCCATATTTTTATCCTTTGAAGTGATTAACGTACCTTCTGTATCCGGTGAAAATGTTGACAGAACACGCATATCTATTTTATACCTCATTACTAACTCTCCGGCTCTAGGGTGTAGTACTTTTGCTCCACTTGATGCTAGTTCTAACATTTCTAAAAAATCTATTTCTTTTATCTTCTTGGCATTTGGAATAATTCTTGGATCAGCAGTAAATATTCCCTCTACATCGGTATAAATATCACATCTATCGGCTTTCATAGCTGCAGCGATTAAGGCGGCAGTAGTATCAGATCCTCCTCTGCCCAAAGTAGTTAACCTATTGGATTTGTTAATTCCTTGAAAACCGGCTATTATAGGGATGGTATTTAACTGTAAATATTTTTCTAGTAAATCTGTAGTAATTGATTCTACTAAAGCTTTACTATGATTATTATCGGTGAGCATCGGTAATTGCCAAGCTAGAAATGATCGCGCCTTTATATCTTCTTCTTGAAGAGCGAGCGCTAGTAATGAAGCAGTGACTATTTCACCGCTAGAAAGTGCTACATCATATTCTGCAAATTGAGAAATGTTATTAAGGCTTGATACTTCATTACACAATGTGACAAGTTGATTAGTAACACCTGCCATAGCCGAAACTACTACAATTACTTGGTTATTTTTAGCTATTTCGGTTTTTATGATAGGAACGATTTTTTTTATTCTATCAATATTTGCAACGGAAGTGCCACCGAACTTTTGAATTATTAAGGCCATAAATAAAGCCTAATAGAATATTATGTTATATAATTAATTTCCGCCTGTCGTCATCTAGCGCACTTACAGACATTATTGTATGGAACGGTTTTCAATTGTCATCTCGCGACTTGATCACGGGATCCAGCTTAAAATACTAATAATATTAGTACTTTAAATTATTTTTATGGGCCCTTTAGTCAAGCCACGCCACGGGGTGACCAAGTGGACTTTACCAATCAACGTAACAATGCCATAAAAAGCATTTTTCGTTCCACGTAACACTAGTAGATCAAATCGCAATACTTAAGTCCTTGCAATTTCTTTAACATTCACGATTTTATGATGTCGCTTAGTTAAAAATTCTACTCTACCTTCTATCAAAGCAAATATTGTATGATCCTTACCAAGCCCTACATTCGTTCCAGGATGAATTTTTGTGCCGCGTTGTCTAACTATAATATTACCGGGTATTACATATTGTCCATCGGCTTTTTTAACTCCCAGCCTTCGACCGGCTGAGTCTCTTCCGTTTCTAGAACTACCACCGGCTTTTTTGGTTGCCATTTTATAATTCCTTTTAAGTTATTATTATTGTTTGGTAATATCTAATATTTTTAATTCCGTCAATTCTTGACGATGACCGGCTTTACGACGATAATTTTTTCTACGCTTTTTCTTAAAGACTATAATTTTATTATCTTTAAGTTGGTTAGTAATTTCAGCCGTAACGACAGCCCCTTTAACTATTGGAGTCCCAATAAAAGAAGGCTTTGAGTATTCGCCAATCATTAAAATTTGATCAAACTGAATTTTAGAGCCAAGTTCTCCATCAATTTTTTCGACTTTAATAATACTATTTCTGTCTACTTTATATTGTTTTCCACCTGCTTTTATAACTGCGAACATGAAAACTATCTCTTTAAAAATTTATAAATATTTATCGTATCATATTATTATATTAGAAATTAGTCAATGATCTTTTTTTATAGCAAATCTATTGTCGAATATCTATTAACACAAATATAATTGCGTATTGAGTTACCGCAGCAAATATTGCGGCTAGCAAATCATCAAGCATAATGCCGATACTGCCCTTAATATTTTTGTCCAACCAATTAATAGGCCAGGGCTTTACTATATCAAAAAATCGGAATAGACAAAAAGGTAATACGAAAAGTAATATAATATTTATTGTTAGCGGACTAAAATATTTAATTAAATACGATTCATTAGCAAATAAAGCGGAAAAAAATACTAAAACAATAGTTAGTATTTGCCCTACTACTTCATCAATGACCACTTCTTTAGGGTCTTCTGAATTTGTATAATTTAAATATATTTTAGTAAAATAAGTGCCGAGTATTAAGAGTATCAAACATAGGCTAAAGCTTATAATAAATATACTGACAAGTTGAGCTTCACCGAGAGTAAGACTTAAGAAAGGAATGATTATTTTGTTATTAACAATAAAATATATTAAGAAATAAGTTAGAGGGAAAGCAGCAATCGATCCAAAAGTGCCTGGGTAGTATTTTATTTTCCCGATATAAAAAAAAGTAGCAAAAAATTCTGAAAATTGTTTTTTAGTAAACATTTCTTTAATTATTTTATCCTAGATTAGAGCTATAATATCTTATATAATTAAATTTTAACTTATACAGTAAAAAAATATCATGGGAATGAGCTTTAGCCATTTATTAATAGTTTTATTAATTATTTTTGTATTATTCGGTGCCGGCAAATTACCGCAAGTCATGTCCGATCTTGCTAAAGGTCTTAAAGCTTTTAAAGACGGCATGAAAGACGACGGTAGTGATAATGATAAAAATAAATAATTAATCTTTAGTTAGTGTCCCTTTGTCATCATGTGGTTTGACCAGCATTGTTGCATGGCTTGAAAAACCTACTCAATGTTATTCCCGCTTCCGCGGGAATGACATCCTGAACATTCGTACAACACATGGTCAGGTTACTGAGTGACCAAGATACAACAACGCCCTAATTTCCTGAAACAGTAGAATATATCCCATTCTCTTTCCTAATAACATCATATCGTCTCTGAGCTACTCCATCGATGAAATAAATATTACCGGATAAACCTATATAAGGTTGTCTACTGTTCATTCTATTTAAAAACCTTTCAGATACAAATTCATTGCCTATATAGTTTGCAGTCATACGTCCTAAATCATAAGAAAGAAGATGCATGAAGCCTATATGGTTAATACCTAAGTTTTTTGCCCTATCCGGAACGTTGCTATTGAGTAAATTTAAAGAGCCGGTAAAGCTAAGATCGATATTTTCAGGGTAATCGATATCAATACGATGATCACCGATTAAAATAGCTTTTTTATCTAAATTATATTTACGAATACTATCAGCAAGTAGGTTTAAATTTTTTGGATTGTCTGATAGATAAATAACCGGTTTTGTCGTGTCGCTATGTTCATTTATAATATCGGTATTGTCTGAAATATTTCTTGCGGCTTTTGCTATAGATTCAGGATTATCCTCATAAAATTCAGTGCGTGATAATGATGCATTGTTCTGAATCAATATATTTTGCATTACTTGACTAATAGTTTGCGAATGCTTCCCTTTAGGTAATAATGCCATAAAATCTTTATGGTTGTTACTTGCGTAATAATTAATGATACGTATCAGTTGTTTTAAAGGTGCATGACCGAATACAAATAATTTATCTTCTGCAAGAGCCGGATTATTTGACATAGTTATTATAATAATATCATTTGCCTTTGCTTTTTCGGCTATTAGAGAGGTAAAGTTAGAATATAGAGGACCTAAAATAATCTTAGTTTTACGTGCTACTATTTTATCCATAGCAGCTAAAACGTTTTTTTCGTCTGAACCATCGTAAGAAGTAACATGTATGTAAGATTTGATTCCGTCGTTAAGTCCCATTTTAATTAAATCTTTATATTGTTTCCCGACAATACTATCAGGACCCTGATTTGGCATTAAAATTGCAATCTCAATTTCTGTTTGTTCTTTTTTAGGAAAACTTATAGGTTCTTCTTTAGGAGTTTGACAGGACGTTAAATATATCAAGCAAAAAAATGATAGAACGATTCGTAGTTTATGTTTTATACTAGCCATAATGTTACTTAAAATTAAAAAACTATGATTAGATATCTTTCCAAACCGGGATTATATATTGTTTCAACACCGATCGGTAATTTTGAAGATATAACGCTTCGTGCTATATCGACTTTAAAAAATTCGGATATTATCTTATGCGAGGATACTAGAATATCACAAAAATTGCTAGCAAAACATGATATTCATACAAAATTACAAATTTATAATGATCATAGTGACGAGAAAGATAGAGAAAATATCATAAGTTTAATAAAATCGGGCAATATAATAAGTTTAATTTCTGATGCAGGAACTCCTTTAATTTCCGATCCCGGCTATAAGTTAGTTAGAGGTATACGCAATCTTAATTGTCATATAGACGTAGTACCAGGAGTATCTGCACCGGTTACTGCTCTAACTTTATCGGCTCTTCCTACTGATCGATTTTTATTTCACGGGTTTTTACCTAAAACTATAGAAAGTAAGAAAAAGATTTTTTCTGAACTAGTAAATCTTAAGGCTACTTTGATTTTTTTTGAAACGGTTCCTCGTTTGATAAATACTTTATCGGTAGCTAAGGAAATACTAGGAAACAGAGAAATATGTGTAGCTCGTGAGTTAACTAAACTGTATCAAGAAATAAAAACAGGGGATATAGATGAAATAATAGAGTTCTATCAAAATAATATTTTAAAAGGTGAGATAGTATTGTTGATTTCAGGAAATATACAGGAACAAAACCAACACAAAAATTTAGAAAAATTTATAGAACTTTGCTTAAGTAAAAACTTAAGTAGCAAAACTACTACCGAACTTGTTTATGACAAATTCAAAGATGTTTATAGTAAAAAAGAGATATATAGATTGGTGAATAAGCAAAAGATTTAATATAAATTTATAGTAGAATATTTACCTCAGAATATGCTAAAATAAAAAGACAATCACATTCAGTAACATAATAATATGTCAAAAGTTAATCCGAGAGTAGATTGAGCATTTAAAAAAATCTTTGGAGTAGAAGAGAATAAAGATTTATTGATATCGCTTATTAATTCGATAGTAAGTGAGAAAGATCAGATTGTAGAAGTAACATTACTTAATCCGTATAATCCAAAGAATTTTAAAGCCGATAAACTATCTATACTTGATATAAAAACCAAAAGTAAAAGCAGTAAAAGGTATAAATCGAAATCCAAGTAACCGATGAAGTGGATTACGATAAAAGAGCTTTGTATTACTGGGCGAAAATGTATACGGAGCAACTGAAAGAGGGATCAGATTATGTGGCATTAAATAAAACAATAGGGATACACATACTTAATTTTACCAGTATTACAGATACAGATGAATATCATAATTCTTTTCAGTTAAAGGAAATAAAAAGTGGTTTAGTATATTTTAAAGATATAGAGTTACATACGATAGAGATTAATAAATTTGCTAAGCATCCTAAGGAGGAGTTATCTGATGTTGTCAAGAAAGTTAAAAATGCTTTAGATATATGGCTAGCATTTTTAACACGTAATGATTTATTAAATAAAGATAATTGACCGAAAGAATTGGATAATGATGTATTGAAAAAAGCATTAACCGTGCTTGAGGTAATAAATTTAAATGATGCAGAAAGAGAGGAATATGAAAATCGTTTAGAGTGGCTGAGAATTGAAAACTAGTGCTTTTAAAAAGATGAAAGAGGAAGGAAGAGCTGAAGGCGAAGCTAGAAGAAATATTGAAATAACAAAAGAAATGCTAATTGATAAAGGGCCTCTAGAAACAATAATTAAATATACTAAACTTTCAAAAGAAGAAATAGAAAAGCTAAAAGCAGAAATCGATGAGGCAGAAAAATAAAAAGTCGTCTGCGATATATACTCCGAGTAAATGAAGAATTGGCAGACGACCCATGATAAAAAACAGTATATTTAGTTAGCTGAGCTGTGAGGACAGCCGCAACCTTTTTGAGGCTTATTGCTTTCTGCTGAATCTTTAAGTTTTTTACCGGCTGCCTGTATATTTTGACCTGCACCTTGCATTGTATTACAAGCACTTGTTAAGAAAGCTACAGCTACTAATATAGAAGTTATAAGTGCTGAACGCATAAATTTTACCTTTATCAAAGTGAGCCTAGATGTTATGAAGTAAGCAAAAAATTGTCAACTTGAAAATATATTAAAATTTAAAGTATTTGTACACATCACTTATCCGTATCTTTATAATCACATAAGATATTTTGTTGATAAAATATTAATTTTTTAATACTTCTTTAAGAATTAATATTTAAAAGATTTATAAAATGAAAGAAAAATCAATGATCAATTGAAAGAAGCACTATCTTTTATGAAAGACGGTGTCTTAGATTGTACAAATTTAGAGGGAATAAGCTTACAAGAGATTTTTAATTTTCTTCAAAATCCTTATTATAGTAAAGGATAAAATTATCGCTCTTGATATATCAACTTATGAACATTGGAAAGAAGTAAATGATTTTATTTTGCAATTAAATGATAATTCATCTTTTAAGCCCCAAACTATAGAAATTTATACCTTCTATAGATATATGGAAGATATTTTGAATTTAAGATTAAAAACAGGCATAAATATTACTAATCATATTGTGATGTTAATATGACAGATCGCAGAAAAGAGGCTTTATTAAAAAAATTCTTAGAGAAATTTAAAAAAATAATTTTACTAAAGATGAAGAACAGTTAAGTCAATTTATAAAAGCTGTATGTAAAGAAGATAAAACCCCGGATGGAATCGAAATGCAATATGGGCGAGCTTTACAGCTTGGTTCTAAGTATAATTTCAGTAAAATAGATAAACAATATTCTGATTTACAGGGTATTTTTAAAAAGTTACAAGAGACACAAATACAAAAAGTAAATTCAGAAATTCATCATTATAAACAGGAAGATGATTTACATTTTTATATGGTAAAAGTCAACGGAGCGAATATGTCTGCTTGGCAAGATTTTTTGGGTAAGCAGAGTAGCTTTCAAAGTTCTTATCAAGGTAATGATCTGGTGATAAAAATTTTTAAGGGGAAGTATGCCTTTTCCGCTAGCTTAGATTACCATGATCAAGGCTTAACCGATGTATTATGTAGCCTTTGTTTCCAATAAAATATGACTCGCGTGATACTTCATCTATAGAGATGTTTATAACCATGCTGACTTCTCAAAATGCAAGCTTTATTTCGCATTCTGGTATAGCAAGACTTCCAATATATCAAGAAAAACCTTTTATTATAAAACATAAAAATCTTGCAGTTAAACTTCATAGTTTTATTGCCGCCTGTGCCAAAGATATTTATTCTAATAAAAAAGAATATATGATTACTGTACCGGTAAAAGAAATGACACAAATAATTCTTAAAGAATATGAGAAAAAAGGAGTTTTAGATAAAATATATATAGGACATCAGCAAGAAAATTTAGATAATAAACAAACCCCTATAAAACTTATTGAGGATAATGACAAAACTTTATTTAGTCTTTATGATAAAAACGGGAATTAACTAGTGCACAAATGGAAGGAGAATTCGCTTGGTTTTGCAAACATCCGTATCTATGCAGGGGGCAAGGTAAAAGGTGCACTGTTCGTTACTTGTCATTTAGAAACATTAGCAACACTTGATCCTAAACCTAATTCTATAGAACATGAATATTATTCAGAAATAATTGGTAATTTATAAGATTTACTATAACTCTTATTTAAGGTTAAAATAATAATCGCAATACTCTTTAATAGGGCAGATGTCGCAATCGGGTTTTCTAGCTTTGCATATATATCTGCCGTGCAGAATTAGCCAGTGATGGGCATGCGTTAGCCATTTTGTATCGATAATCTGCAGTAGCTCTTTTTCTACTATTTCAGGAGTACCGCCTTTAGCAAGCCCGATTTTGTTGGCTACTCTAAAGACATGCGTATCAACTGCCATTGTAGGCATGCCGAATAAGCAATTTAGTACAACATTAGCAGTTTTTCTGCCAACGCCCGGTAGTTTAATTAATGCCTTAAAATCATTCGGTACTGAAGCTTGATAATTGCTTATCAATATTTTACATAATGCGATAATATTTTTTGCTTTGCTGTTAAATAGTCCTATAGATTTTATATATTTTTTAAGTCCTTCTTCGCCGAGTTCTAAAATTTTTTCTGGTGTATCATAAGTTGCAAATAAAGATTTAGTTGCTACATTTACTGATATATCGGTGGCTTGAGCAGATAATATGACCGCTATTAATAAGGTAAAATCATTCTTATATATTAATTCGGTTTTCGGATTTGGATTATTCTTGCTAAAAATCTCAAAAATTTTATTAACTATTTGTGCTTGCATATATTGCTATAGAAAGTGTATTTTAGAAGATAAATTATTGAGTCTTAAAATGCTAGAAAATAAAAATTTTAAATTTATAGAAAATGAGATAAAAAATAATAAAGTAGTATTGTTCATGAAAGGTATTAAAAAGTCGCCTGCATGCGGATTTTCAGGAACCATAGTAGCTATTTTGAATAAATTAGGTGTAGAATTTCGTGATATTAATGTACTTTTTGATGCTGAATTACGTGAAGATTTAAAAAAATTTAGCGACTGGCCGACATTCCCACAATTATACATTAACGGAGAATTAGTCGGCGGGTGTGATATTGCTAGAGAGTTATATCAAAGTGGAGAACTTGAGAAGATGTTGAAAGCGTATACTCGGTGAATTTCAAAAATTGGTGTATTCGTCTAGTAAGTTCTGCGGTGTTCACGTATTCAGTATACGCTCTGCTCCTCGCCTTGCAGACTTCTTGCTCTTTTTGAAATTGACCTTCACTACTACTCAACCTTAATATTTTAAGTACATAAACATATAAAAACATGAGCAAATATTTAGAATACCCCGAAGTAGAAAGTAAAGAGCAGCCGCCGAAGAAGCTAGTAGTATTACTGCACGGTGTCGGCTCGGACGGACATGATTTAATAGGACTTGTGCCTTATATCAAAAATTATTTGCCCAATTGTCATTTTATTTCCCCGCATGGTATCGAGGCTTATGATATGATGCCTTATGGTAGACAATGGTTTAGTTTGCAAGACCGCAGCCCGCATATTATGGCAAAGCTAATTGCAAATAATATTTCTAAGGTTGAAGATATAATAAAGCAAAAGCAGGACGAGTTAAATCTAACCAACAAAGATACTATAATTATTGGCTTTTCTCAAGGTACGATGATAGGATTATATTTAACACTAGTTCAAAAAGAGCCGTTTTGCTGTACTATAGGTTTTTCAGGTGCATTAATTCCACCTATGGAAGTGAATAATAAGCTTACTCCTATATGCTTGATTCATGGGGAATTAGATGAGGTGGTCGGTGTTAGCGAGATGTATAATGCTTCAAACTATTTATCTAAGCTGCATATAGAGCATAGCGGACATAAATTAACGTCTCTTGCTCATTCAATAGATGGACGGGGGCTTGAGATTGCGATTAATTTTATAAATAACCGTCATTGCGAGCAGCCGTAGGCTGCGTGGCAATCTCAGGATTTTGGTATGAGATTGCTTCGTCAAAATTTTCAATTTTTCCTCGCAATGATGATTAGATATCCACACAACAAAACCAAAAAAATATGAGGATGAATGAATATTTTTAATAATAATTTACATGAAACGGATAAAGAGATTAATGAAATAATAAAGCATGAAAAGCTACGTCAAAGTAGCGTAATCGAGCTTATTGCATCAGAAAATTTCGTAAGTCCTGCTGTGCTTGAAGCTCAAGGGGCGCTTCTGACTAACAAATATGCTGAAGGATACCCAAGTAAGCGATTCTATAACGGTTGCGAGGAAGTAGATAAAGCTGAAAATTTAGCTATAGAACGAGTAAAAAAACTCTTTAACTGCAAATATGCAAATGTCCAACCTCATTCAGGATCACAAGCAAATCAGGCTGTATATCTTGCTTTATTACAGCCGGGTGATACGGTTCTTGGTATGTCCTTAGATAGCGGCGGGCATCTAACGCACGGTGCAGCTCCTAATATGTCTGGTAAATGGTTTAACGCCGTTTCTTATAGCGTAAATAAAGAGACTTATTTAATCGATTATGATGAGATTGCACGCTTAGCGGATTTGCATAAACCAAAATTACTTATAGCCGGTTTTTCTGCTTATCCTCGTAATATTGATTTTGCAAAATTTAGAGAAATCGTGGATAAAGTAGGAGCTTACTTTATGGCAGATATTGCTCATATTGCAGGACTTGTTGCCACAGGTGAGCATCAAAGCCCTATTCCTTATGCTCACGCTGTTACCTCTACTACTCATAAAACACTTAGAGGTCCAAGAGGCGGTTTAATTTTATCTAACGATGAAGCGATAGGTCACAAAATAAATTCTGCATTATTTCCAGGACTACAAGGTGGTCCGTTAATGCATATAATAGCTGCAAAAGCCGTAGCTTTTTTAGAAAATTTGCAGCCTGAATATAAAAGTTATATTCAGCAGGTAATAAGTAACGCTAAAGCTTTAGCAAGTAGCTTGCAAGAAAGAGGATATGATATATTAACAGGTGGTACCGATAATCATATTGTTTTAGTGGATTTGCGTAAAGACGGAATCACGGGTAAGCTTGCCGCAAATTCTTTGGATAGAGCAGGGATTACGTGTAATAAGAATGCTATCCCGTTTGATGAAACTTCGCCTTTTATCACTTCAGGTATTCGCCTTGGTACTCCCGCATGTACTACTAGAGGCTTTAAAGAAAAGGATTTTGTATTAGTCGGTCATATGGTAGCAGATATTTTAGACGGCTTAAAAAATAATGAAGATAATAGCGCTCTTGAGCAGAAAGTATTAAATGAAGTGACAAAATTAATTGAATTATTTCCGTTTTATGGCTAATTTAAATAAACGACCTGATTGGATAAAAGTAAAAGCTCCTAATTCTACAGAGTACTATAATACAAAGGATTTAATAAAGAATCTGAGATTAAATACTGTGTGCGAGGAAGCTGCTTGTCCTAATATTGGTGAGTGCTGGTCAAAAAAACATACAACTGTGATGATTTTAGGTTCGGTTTGTACTAGAGCTTGTAGGTTTTGTAACGTTAAAACGGGTAGACCGGATTTACTTGATCCCTATGAACCGCAAAGGTTAGCGGAGGCGGTACAAAAGCTAAATCTTAAGCATGTAGTAATTACTTCCGTCGATCGTGATGATCTTGAGGATGGTGGAGCGTCACATTTTGCGGAGTGTATTAGCGAAATCCGAAAATCATCGCCAAATACTACTATTGAGATTCTAACACCCGATTTTTTAAGAAAAGAAGGAGCAGCTGAAATAATAGCAAACGCAAAACCTGACGTTTTTAACCATAATGTTGAAACAGTACCGTCTTTATACAAAACGATTAGACCAGGGGCTAGATATTATAATTCTTTAAGCTTACTTCATAATATTAAAAAATTATCTCCTGAAATTTTTACAAAATCCGGTATGATGGTAGGACTTGGAGAAGAAATAAATGAAGTAGTACAGGTTATAGATGATTTAAGAGAAGCAAAGGTTGATTTCCTAACTATCGGGCAGTATCTGCAGCCTACCAAAAATCATGCTGAGGTCGCAAAATATGTTACGCCGGAAGAGTTTAAATATCTAGAGCGAGTAGCAAAAACAAAAGGATTCTTGATGGTTTCGGCAAGCCCGCTAACCCGTTCTTCATACCATGCCGATGAGGATTTTCAAAAATTAAGAGAGAATTACCAACAAAAACTGGTGTCTTAAAATATCATGCTTATTGCCTGTGTGGTCAGTTTTCAGAGCTATTATTCTTTGTTTACTAAAGTAAATAATCCTTATGTTGATTAATTTATATATATGATATCATACGTGTAACACACGTGTATACGAGTATTTTATGCAGAAGAAATTGACAATTACTATAGATGAAGCGGTTTATTATAGGCTTTATTCTGTAATAGGTGAACGTAAAATTAGCAAATTTATTGAGCAACTTGTAAAACCTTATGTAATTAATGAGAAGTTTGGAGCCGCTACAAAGCCATGGTTCAAGATACAAAAGCTGAGGAGAAGGCCAATGAGTGGGTAGAAGGGTTAATAGAACGCGATTTTTATGAAAAGAGCTGAGGTATGGTGGTCGACTTTAATCTTTTGTTAGGTGGGAAGTCGCTAAGGTAAGACTGGCAATAATTACTCAAATGCTTTATTAAATCGTGTGCAAGTAATACCTTTAACTAGTAACATCGATAAATGCTATCCTTGTGAAGCCTACGTAATGATAGGTAGCAAAAAAGGTAAAGCCATGACTGATCGAATAATGACAGTAAGCAAAGTAAGATTAAAATCTAAAATTAACGTTATCTCTAATGAAGATATACAGCTTTTAAAATATGCTCTTAAGTTACAGCTAAGTCTATAAAGACTATTTATTCAATATTTGGTACAATGATAAACGTAGAAATTGTAAGAAACTACAACAAATGGCGTGAGTATAAGCAGATAAATAAGAGTTTAATCAAAAAAATAACTCAAAATATTTTATTGCGGTTTGATGATAATTTTAGTAAAATAAAACAATTTGAATTATCAATTTTACTAACAAATGCTGCAGAAATATTGACCTTAAACAAACAGTTTCGTAATATAGAAAAAGCTACTAACGTTCTTTCTTTTCCAAGCAACGAATTAAATTGGCAGGATTTATACTCTAAACTTGAATTTTTAGGTGACTCTGATTATATGCATTTAGGTGATATAGCATTTTGTTATGAGGTAATATATAACGAATCGTGCGAGCAGCACAAAACTTTTGAGAATCATTTTATTCATCTTTTAATACATAGTATTTTACACTTAATTGGTTTTGATCATCAAAATGACACAGAAGCAAATATTATGGAAAATCTAGAAATTGAAATATTATCATATTTCAGTATTTTCCCCCTTATTAACTAAATAAAAAAATTTATGTTAAAATCTTCAAAACAAGAAGATTCTAGTAAAAAAAATCAAAATAATAAGTTAATTTTTACTGTACGAAAATTATTCTCTCCGATAAAAAATTTTTTTAGAAAAACAAAAACGCCCGATAATTTTTTTGGTGTCATAAAACGCCTTAAAATTAATAGCCAAAAAATGACTTTAGACGCGCGTAATATTTTAGCTAATTTATTGGAGCTAGAAGATAAAACTATTGAAGATATAATGGTACCGCGTTCCGATATTGCGGCAATAAAATTAACTACGAATCTAGAAGAATTAAGTGAGTCTATTAAGTTAGAAGTCCCACATACACGAACTCTTATATATGATGGTACTTTGGATAATGTAGTAGGGTTCATTCATATCAAGGATTTATTTAAAGCATTGGCTACAAAGCAAAACGGTCGTTTAAAAAAGCTTATACGTAAGCATATAATTGCAGCTCCTTCTATGAAATTATTAGATTTGTTAGCAAAAATGCGTCGTGAGAGAACACATATTGCAATAGTTGTTGATGAGTATGGCGGTACTGACGGTTTAGTTACTATTGAAGATCTGATAGAAGAAATAGTAGGACGAATAGATGATGAGCATGATCAGCAATTAGATAGCGATAATTTCAAGGTTATTAATAACTCAACAATTATTTCAAATGCACGTGTTGAAGTAGAAGTGCTTGAAGAAATAATAGGAGAAAAGCTACACAATGATTATGATGAATTTGATACGATAGGTGGATTAGTATTGACTAGAGTCAGTAGTGTTCCGGCTATCGGTACTAGAATAGATATTTCAGAAAATATTGAAATTGAAGTTACAGACGCAACTCCTCGTTCTTTAAAACAAGTCAAAATTAGACTAAAAAACGGTTTGAATGGTCAATGAATACGAATTTAGAGTCGGTGTGTCCTCTAAATTCGTTAAAAATATTTTGTTATTATATTGCAGCTTGTGCTTCATTTCCTATCATCGGACTTTCTTGCGAAGTTGTGTCTGTATAATGCTCATATGCTAGCATTGCTCCCATTGTTGCTACTATATTGGCACCACATTTGAGAATAAAAGCCAGAGATTTAAGTAAATCACCTGCTATCACATAAATTCTAACAGTACATGCTCTTACTACTGCAAGCTTACCATACCAAGGGGTTGGTATCATCACTTCTAAATAATTCGACTATTTTGTTAAGCATAAAAGTAAACCTAATTAGTTAATGTTTAGTTATGCGATATATAACTAAACATTAACTAATTGTCAATGATAATTACCATGAAACATGGACAATATAATTTTATGCAATTATTGTCACTTGACTTAGCAGAGAAATTTGAGTTAAATATCAAAGCTCTATACATAAAAAATTATCATTATGAATGAATTATATATTAAACTACAAAATTACAGTAGTACATATTCTGAAGAAATGGTTACAAAAACAAAAATGCTTGAATTTTTAAATGAATATGAAAACCCTTTTAGTTGAGATTTACAAATAGGACATTTCATTGCTTCGGCTTTTTTACTTAATAATGATAAAACTAAATTTTTATTGATGCACCATAAAAAGCTTGATAAGTGGCTTCAACCAGGCGGTCATTGTGATGGAGATAGTAATATATTAAATGTAGCGGTTAAAGAAGCTATAGAAGAATCCGGAATTAATGAAATCAAAACGATAAATAAGGAGATTTTTGATATAGACACCCATTATATTCCGCGAACTCATAAGGAGCTTGCTCATTATCACTATGATGTACGATTTTTACTAAAAACAGTAAATAATGATAATTTTATAAAAAATAACGAATCGAATGAACTTAAATGGTTTAACTGTTCTGATTATTTAAAATTAGATATTGAGCTAGAACGTTCTGTTACTAGAATGATAGAAAAGTTTATGACAATTAACCATCCTGCTTGTTAAATATAAATTATTGCTCTATAATAAATAGCGTTTTTTAAATAAAATGTAAATCAAATGCCATCATCTAGAATTTTTTCATTCCGTAGTAAGAACAAGGAAGATAATACTCCAAAAAACCTAGAAATTACGCATCCAGATTCAATTAATAAGAACAGATATCCGAACTCTTTAGCAGGCGAAGTGGTTACTATTAAACTTAAGGATTAACCTCAGCCTCATAATTTTATAAAGAGTGAAAAAGTTACCCTAACTTCATTTAAACCGCCTTCTTATTAAAGTAAAGACGATATCTTAAAGGATTTTGAGATTTTCTTAGATAATATAGAGACTAAAGCTTTAGGAGAGATGGATTCATAGTAACATCGATAGTTTTATGCTGTAAGGTTCCTAGCTAAAAAGGGCATTACCCGTGTGGATCAAAAAACGCGTTCGGTGTCATACCGTGGCTTGACCACGGTATCTTGGTATAGACTTGTATTCTTAGATTCCGTGGTCAAGTCGCGGGATGACAATAATTTATTTTATGCTATTTTTTGATATTCAAAATATATTTTTCTTACTGCATAAATCCACGCTAAGCATACAAAAGTAAATATCACCATTAGAATTGGTGAGATTAAGGTAAAAGTAGCGGTTGGAACTAAAGTAAAAATAATAGATTGCACAAGACCGCTAGAGGATTTGCCGACTTTGGCACTTATCACGTCAACCGCAGCTTTGCCTTTGGTTTTAAGCTCCTCATCAAGAGGGATATATAACATTTCTCTTGAAGTATCCCATATAGAATATTTAGTACCTTTAGCTAAAATATTTTGAATACCACCGATTGAAACGGCAAGAGCAAGAGGTGACATTAAAACTGCTCCATCAAATAATGATAAAATTTGTTGGTCAAATACGATAAGTACAAAGAACAAAATGCCGGTCACCATTATTATAACCGGTGAAATAACTGCTGCTACAAACCAATTGTGCATACGCATAATGTTATTACCGATGATGGTCATAACCATTATTGCCACGCCTGTCCAAAGTATATACAGACTGTTAAATTCAGCATAGGTATTTACAGTCGGATATAATTCCTTAATTTTTGCTTTCCATACGGCTTCGACTAAGTTAATAGCAAATCCGAAAGTTGCTGAACAAATTAAAAGTAGCCATAAATATTTTGATTTCGCAATATATTTAAAGCTTTTAATTAGCCCCATACGTTCTGAAGTTGAGCGACCGCTTTTTGCTTTAGCATAAAATAACGGATTAGTAAAAACGTTCTTGCTAATAAATCTAACTAACAAACAACAAATAATAGCAACAATTGCCACAATTGTCGTGGATACTTGAACTAAAGTGATTTTACTATCCGAAATACTCATAAACTTCTTAATAATAGTATCTTCCGATGATAGATTCATCATTAAAAAGCCGACTAATATTAAAGAAGAGTTGCCGAATAGCGAAAAGAGAGTATAAAATCTTTTTGCTTCTTCGGTAGTAGTAAGTTCATTAGCAAACTGCCAAAATAATAATACGTAAAAAATATTAGGCCAAAGCTCGGCAAGACTATAATATACTATATAACCCCAATTACCTACTAATGAGATGTACCACTTAAAATGAGGATAACGTTCCATCCAGTCAGCTAGATTATCGGGATGTACATGAAAAATATGAATATTAGGATAGATTACAAAAGTGAATAAAACAAAAAAGCTGATAAAAAATGCACTTAAATAATAAAAGATCTTTTCAAAAGTAAGATAATTAATCATTTTAGCATAAATAATCACGAATAAAGCAGCAGCAGGCGTAACGCAATAAACTTTAGCAAAACCTGCTATTTCTGCACTAATCTCGGAGATTAAAATACTATCTTTTAAGATTCGTAAAACGTTTTGATTAAATAAAATACAAAACATTAAGGTACTCATCGGAATAAACTTTCCGAGTTCGTAATTATGCACAGGCCAAAATGCTGCTCTGAATTTGTTTTTAAACGATCGTGATGAGGTACTTAGCATTATAAATCCCTAAGGACAAAAAAAAAAACTTAAGCACTTCAAGATTTTATGAAAAGATATTTCCCCTAAAACTTTAGAGCCTATATACTTGTTATTACATTCTGAGGGTGCTGAACTTATACAATATATTTAGCCTTTTGTCAAGAATTACTAGATACTCTCAATGCTAGATAGTAATAAACTACAGGAATATTGTGACCTTTATAATAATTATACAAAGACACATAATTTAGGTAATTAATATTTAAAATCAGGTAAAATAGTAATGCAAACAGAGCATTATAGGGTGTTGTATTACTCGGCGTTATCCCGTGGTTTGTCCAGAGATTCCAGTAAAAATAAATTAAAAATGGATTTCCGCTTTCGTGAGAATGACAAAGGGGAAGTCAGGAATGACATAGAAAGAAGTCAGGATGACATCAAAACTTTCCTAATCATCCTCTCTATCTTCAACTCACTGGAAATATTTTTTTAGCTCGTGACAAAAGTTTTATTGAAACTTTGAGAAGCTACGGTGAAGTTTATTTAATAAATTGGCTAGAGATTGAGGAACCTAAATATTTATAGACGACTATGTGCATAAAATAATCGAAGTAATAGATAATTTGAAAATTAAAGACATTAATTTAATAGGTCATTGTATCAGCGGTAACCTTGCGATAGCTACAAACGTACTTATGCCTAAATTTATCAAAACTCTGACTTTACTTACCTGCCCGTGGGATTTTTCTTATTTTTTCTATATAAGAATGTTGCATCGA
The DNA here is from genome assembly GCF_041477405.1 of Candidatus Rickettsia barbarica. Classification (NCBI taxonomy): domain Bacteria; kingdom Pseudomonadati; phylum Pseudomonadota; class Alphaproteobacteria; order Rickettsiales; family Rickettsiaceae; genus Rickettsia; species Candidatus Rickettsia barbarica. The sequence goes on from NZ_JBEWYL010000001.1 coordinate 128,443, forward strand.
TATTTAAAACTAGATAGTGGCATAGACAATTTACGATAATTCCTAAAATTCATATTCAAATTTTATTTTTTCTTTTATTCCCTGATTATTTCAATGCTAAATTAAAAAATTTTTTCTCTATAACTTCCGATAAGGAGCAAGAATTAGCATTGAGAATAGAGAATTGGCTTATGTCAGGTAATAGTATATCTAAGGAGGTTTATAATCAAATTATACAAAATATATTAGATGAAAATATGTTTATAAATCTTAAATGGAAAATCGAATAATTTTATTATTGATCCGAGTTTAATTCATTGTCCTGTATATATATAGCAGCCGAAGATGATCAAATAGTACCTAAATTTTCCATTTTACCTTTGCAAAAATTATTAAAAAACTCTAAGCTTATAAGATGTAGCAGGCGGACATATTAGTTATTTAATAAATGATAAACTAGATAAATTGTTTAAGGAGTACACATTATGACAAAACTGGTTTATATAACTTATGCGAAAAGGACTACTTTCGGCTCGTTTATGGGTAGCCTTAGTACAACGGCTGCACCTATGCTTGCTGTTCATTTAATAAAGGATATACTGCAAAACAGCACAATCGATCCAGCTTTAGTAGGTGAGGTAATCCTTGGACAGGTAATAACCGGCGGTAGCGGGCAGAATCCGGCGAGGCAAACTCTGATTTATGCGGGAATACCGAAAGAAGTGCCGGGCTATACGATTAATAAAGTATGCGGCTCAGGTCTTAAAAGCGTAGTACTTGCAGCAAATTCAATTATGATGGATGATAATGAAATAGTTATAGCAGGTGGGCAGGAGAATATGTCGTTCTGTATGCACGGTAGCTATATCAGAGCAGGAGCTAAATTCGGCGATATTAAAATGGTTGATCTAATGCAGTATGACGGATTAACCGATGTATTTTCAGGAGTATTTATGGGTATTACAGCCGGAAATATCTCGAAACAGTTTAATATTAGCAGACAACAGCAGGACGAGTTTGCCTTAAGCTCTCACAAGAAAGCAGCTAAAGCACAGCTAGCAGGAGTTTTTAAAGATGAAATCTTACCTGTCGAAGTAACGATTAAAAAAACTACTAGTTTGTTTGATCATGATGAAACAGTAAGACCTGATATCAGCCTTGAAATTCTGAGTAAATTATGTCCTGCTTTTGATAAAAACGGTGTAGTTACAGCGGATAATGCTTCCTCTATTAATGACGGTGCGGCATGTCTTATGGTAGTTTCCGAAGAAGTTTTGAAAAAGCATAATTTAACGCCGCTAGCTTGTATTGTTTCTTATGCTTCAGCCGGTGTTGATCCAAGTATTATGGGTACTGCCCCTGTTCCTGCATCCAAAAAAGCTTTAAGTAAAGCAGGTTGGAGCGTGAATGATTTGGAAGTTATCGAGGTTAATGAGGCGTTTACCGCTCAAAGTATTTATGTAAACCGTGAAATGAAATGGGATATGGAGAAGGGTAATGTTAACGGTGGAGCAATAGCCATCGGTCATCCGATCGGGGCAAGCGGCGGACGTGTACTTATTACTCTGATACATGGCTTACGCAGAGCTAAAGCGAAAAAAGGCTTAGTTACTTTATGTATCGGTGACGGTATGGGTATGGCTATGTGCGTTGAAGCGGTTTAAATGTGCATTTGACTATATAGGCATTCATTGCTTTATTTGCTAAAGAAGAAAGTTGTATTCATCTGAATTAACTATAATTCATTGTAATATATATCTGATCTAATATCTCTACAACCTAATAATGCATCATTCCCATCAATTAAACAAGACAATATATAACTTAAGGTAGCTAATTGTATGCTTGGTGACCAGTTTATAGGATTCCAATAAGACCAAATGCTAGACACTATATATTTAATAATTTCCTTATTATTTTGCATTTATTATATCCTATTTGGGTTAAGGAAATATATTAAATGAATTTATAAAATACTAAATTTTATTAAATCATTAATAATTTGGTGATAATTGTGTTAATTATACACATCTTTATATGCTATAAATAGTAACATTAAAAAGTTGTTTACTTCTTCTAGTTTCATACTTAGGATATTTCTATTTTAAGTGTACACTTCTTTTGATGTACAATCAATCTGATGAACAAATCAAATCTATCCTCGGTGTATGGAAGATTATTGAAGTACTAACTCCTAATAAAAACGAAAATTTAAATAGATATTTTGACATTATTAGAGAACATACCGATAAAAAAGGCAGTTTTAGTTGCAAACTGGATAAGAAAGAAACACTTTGTTCTTAAAAGATGCTTAGTTTGTGGATAAAACAAAACTCGGTATTGATCTTGAGAAAAGCGAAGTAGCAGTGCATTAGCATATTTATCTCGGTTATTTAAAATGGTCGGGAGCTGCACTTGATATTTTAAAGAAAATCCAAAATATCACTAAATTAGATCAAGAGTTCTTAAATGATTATAATAACCATCAAGATAAGCAAGAGCAACCGACAAACACCTATTGCTGGTTTAACTATAGATGAAAACGGTAAATATATTGAAGGATTGATGGTTATCTCTACTGCTGCTTATGCTCTCGGTAGAATCATGAGAGATGAATTCCAAGAAAAAGAATTAAAAGATTTGCCAAATTTTGTGGATAATAATAACAGCCTAATAGAGGAAGTATTTTCAGAAAGTGAGAGAATATATTTTAAGGATAAAAAGCAAGATTCTTGAGTTAAAACTCTAGATTTAAAAATGATCTTGTAGTGCAGAAGTTAGAAATGGACAAAAAATATTTATTTAGCCGCTCTGAAATATGCTTAAGAAGAGTTACCTCGCATAAAAAGAAAAAAGATAAACCGGTAATTTATAATTTTGCCGCTCCTTCCTTAGAAATGTTTAATAGTTTTTTTCTAAGACCATTAGATTTTGTACGAAGTAATATAGAAAAGTTTGACTCGGAATCAGCAATTGCCAAATATCTCGGTAAAGAAGATAAGCCGGATTCCATAGATGTTTTAAAGCATCAAGAAAGTCTACAAGAACTGTTATCTCCATTTATGATGCAACCGATGCGTTGGTGTTCATCGCCGATTCACTCTCTTGCGGTACTGCAAGCTGTTGCGATTAATTTGGTATTACCCTCTTTTCAGGAAAGCTTTTTGCTGTTAATGGTCCACCTGTACAGGAAAACCACTATACTTTTTGATCTTATAGCAAATATCTATGTAGATCGTGCTTCTTATTTAGCAACTTTAGAAGATCCTAAGGAGGGGTTTCAAAATAAAAAATCTTCCTTACATACACCAAATTTTGATTATCATGTTAATTCTTTAAAACCGGAATTACAAACTTACGGTATGGTTGTTGCATCATCTAATAACAATGCCGTTGAAAATATATCTAAAGAAATATCGTTATATAGTAAAATAGATAAGCTATATCATAAAGATTTAAGTTATTTTAAATAACTTTTATTGAAAGAGGAAAAAGAGAAAGATAGGGGTATATTTGCTGCGGTGCTCGTTAATCATGGAAATAAAAAGAGATTTTCAAATAAGTTTTGGAAATATAAAGATGAAGAAGAAAACGATGATAAGAATGATGAAAAACATACAATGCTGTAATATCTTAATCTGTTAGTTAATAATAAATGTAGAGATAAAGCCCCTGCACATTTTAAACCTGAGTATTGTAATTCTATAGATGAAATTAATAATGAATGGAAAGAAGCGTGTGCTGGTTTTAACAATTTATACAGTGCAATTCATGAAGTTTATGAAAATATTGCATCAGTTATTGAATTTAATAAAAAGACAAGAGAGTTAATTAAGGAAGAGGATTGATATATGCAGAAAAAAAGAAGAGTAAAATGAGTTAGAATTAGAGCTTTTATAATCAAGCTCTAATTCTAACTCATTTTACTCTTAAAGTTAATAAGTCATGATAAATAGCTTGAATAGTCGTTCTAGGTATTAATATAACTCATAAACCCTTTCTAAACCCTTCCATACAGCTAAAGTTAAGGCTATAGTACTATAAGTTTTGGTAATAGTATTAATAGCCGGATTGCTCATTAGAGGGATTAGTTGCATGCATACTTTACTTAAGCCTTTACTAGCAGCATAAGTTAAAACCGTTTCACCATTGCTATTAATAGTACTAATAGCCTGATTAGACATTTTAGAGATTAGTTGCAAACTTTATCTAATCCTTTATAAGCAGCTAAAGTTAAAGCCGTATCGTTGTTATCGTCTATCTTGTTAAGCGTGTCACCGTTTAGCTCTTTAACTAAATTTTCTGCTTCTTCTTCCGTACTTTCTTTTATTACTAAAATTAGTTGATTATATTTTAGCTCATCAAGCTTGAGGTTTTGCTGTTGTTTTGCTTGTTCGTCCAATAGTTTTCTTTTTTCTTCCTCTACTTGTTGTGTTTCCTAGTTCTTGCTTTTGCTGTTCTTCATATTTCGTTTCTGTTTTTTTTGGTTATAGTTTTATTTCTGTACAGATATTCATTAATTATTTTAAATGTTGCCTCGCCTATGTTGTTCCAAGGAAGATAAAGCGACGTTAAAGATCTATTAGCTTTAAGTGCTGCAGCTAAATCTTTTGCTTGTTCATCAGTTATATTTTTATTACTAAGGTCACTTGTTGTACTTTCGGATAATCTTTTGTGCCAGTTTGTTTTAAAAATGTTTAGTATGAACATAATTACATTCTTATTAAAGTCTATAAATTTTAATATTTTGTTAAAAATGAGCTATAGATAGAATCATAATAAGAAACTTTAAGAACGCAATAGAAATTTTACTAAAAGCATAAATAAATTGGAATTGATTTAGGGAATTTTTGAATAGATAGAAGATTAAGAGAGATTATTTTAATAAATGATAATAATTACAATTAGTAATTTAATATATTAGTTAATTATTTTAAACAATCAGTTACTACATGTGCAGCAACCGCAATCTCATTAGCAATTGAGGTTGTGTCTGTTGCACTTAAGGACAATGACCGCTCTATTTGCCGGCGTGTTACTAAGTATAGTACCGGACAATTTTTAAAAAGCCCTAGATGTCATCCCTACGAAAGCAGGGATCCAGGCTAAAAAATCTTAATTTTAAAGATTTTTTATTATATCATTTTTTTCAAGGTAAAACTTTTAAAAAAGCTTTAAAGTACTGGATTTTCGCTTTCGCAGGAAGGCATTGTTGTGTGGATCAATTTCACCTCTGTCATCCCGTGGCTTGACCACAGGGTCCATAAAAACAATAAAAAATACTAATATTATTAGTATTTTTAACTGGATTCCGCGTTCAAGCCACGGGGGGGATGACAGAGGTGAAATTGATCCACACAACAATGCCTTGCGGGAATGACAGTAGCACCTCAAATTGTTTGATTAAATCAGTCATAATTTAATCCTTTAAATAATATCTCAACTACTAAGCTATGATTATTGTAAGTTGAGTATTGAAGTGTTATAATATCTTATGTGGGTTCGTCCTTTCCCACCAATGAGCTGAAGAGGTCGTTTACTGGGTAGCGGGATACGATTTTGTATGTTGTGATTGCGTAGTTAACGCCTTAGATTTATTCCTTAATTTCTGCTATTTTGCATCTCGATTATATACCAGCTACCGGCTTCATCTTTAACCTTTAAATCCAATATGCTTTTTTTCCTTTATTGAGCATAGGTACTTGCTCTATGGGCATAAACTCTATTTCTTTAATTCTAAAACCCTCCTGAAGTTCAAGAACTGCATTGATACATTCCTTTAATCTCTCTAAATCACGAAAGATTTTTTTAAACAAACTATCATTCGTTGGGTCTAAATATCTTTGCATATTAATTACTACTTTTAGTATTGCTTATATTATTTTCTATATTTAGTAATTATGGCTTTTGATATCTTACTTATGTACTTTCTGAATAAACCGTAATTTTTTGGTGTGTAATTGCTACTCATATATAAATTCTATTAAACCTAAGGTTACAGGAGATAAACCTTATATTTATATAGTGTATTATAGGTTTTCCTACTTATGATTTAGCAGATTTGTATAATTTATGTTGTAATCAAAAGCTGAAATAGCTAGGTTATTTTGAATAAATAGAATTTAACTATTGTAAGAAGTAAAAAATGAAAGAACAAAGATTATTTATAAATGAGATGAATTATATAAATCAACACTTGGAAATACAGAAGGAGTACAAGGTTGGTGTTGGGGTTTGTTTCACAAATACGATAGTAGTTTACCTTATGCTTCTTGGCATACTAATGAAGATATAAATGATATAAGAAGGACAGTTTCGCAAGGCGTAAATAATATATTTAATGAAGTAATAGATGGTTTTCGCAACATAAGTGATATAAAATTGGCTACCTTAGAGGAAGTAACACAATTAAAAGATTTAGTAGCAGATGATAAAGTAAAATTAGGATGTACCATGTGTAATAATGGTAGCACAGACTGTAGTAATAAAGAAGAAACATTGAAATTTTTAAACCTTTATATTTCCGACCCAACCCTTGAGCTTTATTTAAGTCCTCACTCAATTCTGGTAATAGGTGCAATTTTTATACACAAAAACTGAAAAATTTTGGTATAAACAATTAATTCTATTAAAAAAAATTTTTACAAAAAGCCCTCCAATCCCTTATTTTACGAGGAATAGCCCCTAGTTTGTATAGCGTACATATTTTTAGAAAAAAATGGCTAAAATTGGTGAAATTTGTAGAAAATAACGTATAAGTAACAGAAAATATTAGAGAAAAGTCTAGCATAAACTAACATATGAATAGCATAGAACATATTAGTAGGTTTGTATTAAGAGCTGAAATCCTTGTTAAATCAAGGCAATAAGGCGATAATGTGTATTTGCGAACCTAAATTTGAAAGGCGGAAATCTTGATTACTCCTTGGCTTTTCCATTCGATAAACTACAAGAATTGGCTAACTATCCAGACTGGCGGAGAGAGAGGGATTCGAACCCTCGATACGGTATGACCCGTATAACGGTTTAGCAAACCGCCGCCTTCGGCCACTCGGCCATCTCTCCGGTTATGGCTTTACTTTATATCATCTAATAAGCACAATTTCTAGAATTATTTTATAATTTTTCTAACTCAATATAATCATTTTCCGGCTTTACGGAATTGCCCATAATCAAAGCTTCCTTATCACATTCGGATGGCCCTTTAAAGTCCATATACCAATAACTAGGTAAATCATCCCAACTACGGAAATATTCAATATATTTGTAAAACTGTTTAGCCTTGGCTTCAAGAGTTTTAATATCCGTGTTATCATCACAAATATCAAAAAGTTGTTGGGTTATGTAATAAATAGATTTAGTATCATTTTTATATTTATCTATTAAGTACTCTATAATTTCGATTCGCTTGTTTAAGCTAAGATTATAAGAGTCTGAAATTAACAATTTTACAAAATGCTCACTATCACTACAGATGCTAAATAATATGTTCTGAATGTTCTCAAATAATTTCTGATATTTAACTAAAAATCTATTCCAAGTTATTGCTTTAAGATTGACAAAACTCTTATAGTCTTTTGGTTGGCATTCGGGAATATATTTTTGTAACGGAAAAATTGAGGTTATCTGAATTTTGATGAAAATTGTTTAATTCTTCAAAATATGCAGCCATAAAAATGATTGTACACTGAGTAATAAGAAAATCTACAAAATAAAATTGATAAATAAATTTGATGATATTTGAATATCTGCTACTAACTTGCTGTCTAGTTTTCTAATATCATTTACTATATCACCTATATATTTTAACTCTTCATCCGTGTGATCTACATATTTAATATTTAAATCTTCAAAGGTAATAACTTTACCTTCGGCTATTTTATCTATTATTGTATAGTTTTTAATTATAGGTTCTTCATAATTAGCAATAATATAAATTTCCGGATTATATATATCTTTGAAGTTATTTCGCAGCATATTTTTACTGCTTTTACCGTATTTTGATTTAGATAATCAAGCTCTAATATATGAGAATATTGGTAAGTAATAAACTTGCATGATCTATTTTATTAAAAGGAGCAACATACCATGGATATTCACCTTCTTTAATGTCTTTTTGGATAAGAGCAATTATAACATTCTTCTTTTAAAAATGTATCATTAGTATCTGTTAAGGCTAAATTTTAAAATCCTCTATTACCTTGTCTAAATAGCTCTGCCAATCACTAGTGAATAATTCTAGTAATTGCTAAAAAAACTAAAACTAATTTGCATATAATAATATTAAGTTAATTTAAAAACTTTATATGAATCAGGAGTTATTAGAGACAGTTATTGACTAATGTTATCTAAATAATGCTGTAGTTCTTCTAAATTACTTATATTACTTAACTTATATGGATAATTAATTTTCCGGAGCATATTTGTTAGTACGCTTCCTGCCCCTATTTCTACTATATGAGCAATTTCTAATGTGTGAAATAGTTCTAAAGTTTCACGCCATCTAACTCGTCCGCATATCTGAAGCATTAAATTTTGTTTGATTTCTGTAGGATCTAGAGTAGGTTTTGCGGTATAATTTTGGATTATCGGTATCAGAGGTTTATTAATTACAGCTTTATCAAGAGCTACTCGCATTTTTTCTTCTGCCGGCTTCATTAAGCTACAATGAAATGGAGCACTGACTTTCAGCTTTATTGCTTTATAACCTAAATCTTTAATTATACTAATAGCATGATCTATAGCTGTGGTCTTGCCGCTAATAACTATTTGTCCCTCGATGTTATCGTTGGCAATTTGGCATAAATTTATTTTGTTGATCTCTTCTAATATTTCTTCAAGTGTTTGAAGCGGAATATTGATACAAGCCGCCATGCTTCCCTCACCTTCAGGACATGCTTCCTGCATAGATGTACTACGTATATGAAGTAGTTTTGCTGCTGTCTCAAGGTTAATACTTTCGGTGCTACATAAAGCACTATATTCACCTAGCGAATGACCGGCAGCATAATCGCAAAGACTATCCAAACTTTTACCGGTTTCAGCTTTGATAATATTTATTATTGCCATAGATACTGCCATTAATGCCGGTTGTGCGTTAGTGGTTAAGGTAAGTTCTTCAGAAGGTCCATTAAAAATTATATCAGTGAGTTTTCGGTTTAGTACTTCATCAACGATTTGAAAAGTTTCTTTGGCGGGTTTAAAATTATCATAAAAATCTTTTCCCATGCCGATCAATTGCAACCCTTGACCGGGGAAGATAAAAGCTGTTTTCATATTTTGTATTATCGATTGAGTTTATTAATAGATTTTATTAAAATTTTCTAAAATAGTCAAATTATTTTAAGCATTTTAACACTGTTTTTCAATTTTTACGCTATATATAATTTTTACAAAAGTATTAATTTTTCTTAGCTCTATAACTTGATTACTTCCAACTAGTACTATAAATTAAACTAAGAAAATATAAACAAGGAAATTAGTTATGAAGTTAAAAGAATATTTTAAAAAGTTAGAAAGTACAGCTTTTGGTTCGTGGCTTGGCTGCATTTAAAAAATTATTGAGTAAAGAGGCATTAGAAGAGGAAATACTGAATATAAAACTAAAGGAATCTGAAAAGCAAGAGGTTAATAAAAAAGATTTAGTTATTTTATCTAATAATGTTATTGAAATTGGACAAAAAGATACAATAGCGCATGAAATTTCAAGAGTTAACCAATATAAAGAAAATATAGGTTTGGTATTTACTCTAATTACCAATATTCAATTAGAAAAGTTTGCAGAATTTATCTCTAATTTACCGAAAAAACATAGTGAATTTAAGGATTACTTTTGTAGTGAAGAACAAAAAGATGGGTTTTTTAAAGAAGATGCTTATAAAAAAGTTGTTAATAAAGGTAAATTAGTTGAAAAATTCCAAAACTCATATAAATATAATTATGAAAAAATAGAACAAAATGTTCATGAATTACAAGCTTATTTAGATTCATATGAATATAATTGTGGTATTCTTAAATCTGATTTATTAAGGCATGATTATTATCATAATGCATAAATTATTATGCTATCTATTTTAGAAGTAGCGGTTTCAATAAAAATCTTATTAATTTTCTTATGACAATATCTATAAATGCATTTAAATTTAAGATATAGGAGTTAAATTGAAATAAAAAATATTTAAGTTGAAATTCAAATAAATGTTACTACTATTATGTAGTATCTAACTAAATTCTATGAAATTAATGATGTTTGATCAGTTAAATATCTTATATCCTCTGTTAATAAGTATTTTTATTTTTCTTGTTGTAGTTGTTATTTCTAAAATAACAAAGTATAAACAAGCCTTAAAAGAAAAAAATTTAAGTATTATTCCTTATGACCTTTTTTATAAGCATAATGCAGGGATGGTAATTGTTTAACCTCCCTATTTTAATTCTTGCTTTATTTTCAAAGAAACTTTCTAAAATTTTTAACATAAGATGCTATTTAAATATATGTGCGTCTTAATAGTCTATTATATTTAATATAGCAGCTACTAATTGAGAGATTTATCGTAAGTTTGTTTGGCTATTTCATACCAGCAATTTTCAGGAGTGGTAGATTTATTACTAAAACCGCATATAATCAGCCTGTCTTTAGCTCTTGTCATTGCAACGTAGAGTAGTCTTATATATTCTTGCAAATCTTTTAATTTTTCAGCTTCTTTCAGCTCTTGCAAAAACTCAGGAGTATCGGCAGCATTAGCAGAGAAAAACATTTCTCCTTTATCATCCCAAATAAATTTATTGCTGCTTATCGGTAAAGTAGTAGAATCGCATAATATAACAATAGGAGTTTCAAGCCCTTTAGAGCCGTGGACGGTCATTACTCTTATTTTGTCTGAATGCTCTATATCACGTTTAATATAGATATCGTTATTCTCAAACCAAGCAACGAATCCTTGCAGTGAATTATCTATATCATTTGCATAGTTTTTGCTTAATGTTAATAGCTCATTTATCATATCATCACTATCATCATCGTAAAGCTCTCGTAAATTTAGATTATGTACCACTAAATCAAAGAAGTTCTCAACAATAGATATTTTATAAAGTTCAATTAGAGAACCTAACTTATTATATATCTCCTCATGTGAAGAGAGTATATCCCATAAGCTATTCTCACTTTTATTTACAAGAAGTTCGTATAATTGCTGCTCGCTTATTCCAATAATCGGTGATTTTAGTAAACCGGCAAGATTTAAATCATCATCAGGTAGTAACACAAATTTAGCTAATGAAATTAAATCCATTATAGTTAGATTTTCCTTAAGGTTCATTCTATCGCTTACCTCAACTTTAAGCTTAGCTTTGCTAAGTTTTTTGATCAGATTATTACTAAATTCATCTCTCTTTCGGACTAATATCATGAAATCTTTTTCAGATATTCTGTTTGCAGTAGATGGTAAAATTTCTTCGCTTTTTATTTGTTCTTTTATAAAACTTACGATTTTTTCTATGAGTAAATCGGCAGCAGATTTAGAATTTTCATAATCTTCAGGTAGTGCCCAAAAAAGCTCTTCTTGTTTTTCACTCGTCACTAATGGCCAAACCGTTACAGAACCTTGATGTGTACGAAATGAGGATATTAAAGGATTATTCGAAAGGAATAAACCCGGGTAATTGGATTTTATATTTTTTAAAACATTATAAGTAAATTGTAAAATCTCTGTACATGATCTATAAGAATATTCAAGGGTGATATTTTTGAATTTCTTATTAGCATTTGTAAGATTTGCTTTTAGTTGCTCATTTACTAAGTTGAAATTACGAAGATTAGCCCCTTGAAAACTGAAGATCGATTGTTTATCATCGCCGACTATGAAAACACTATTGTTTGGCCTCTCTACAGCATTAAACTCTGTTATTAAAGTAGTAATAATATTCCACTGCGAGGGGCTTGTATCTTGTGCTTCATCGACAAGAATATGATTTATCTCGCTTTCAAGCTTATGCAGCAACCACTTATGAGTAGTTTTATTATTTAGTAATTTCTCGGTGTAGTAAATTAAATCGTCGTAATCGAGTAAATTATTTTCTTCCTTATATGAATCGTATTTTTTTAAAATAATATGTGCAAGTTTAGTAAGTAAGTTCGTATGATATTCTAGTTCTTCTATGCGACGCAGCTCATCTAATCGGTAAATTTCAGAGGTAATGTTTTCTAGCTCTAGTAATAATGTAGGATATTTCCTTATTAATTCTTTCGATAAAAGGCTTTTTCGTTTTTTCCCATCTTTGGTAAAAAAAATTTCTTTCGGTGCTATCTCCACATCATACTCGGCAAATAAGTTTTTTACCTTATCGTAAATATTATTTAATTCCCCTAACGCTAATCTTTTATTAGATATTTCTTTGGGAATTTGCTTATTTATAAATAACTTTCTGAATTTAATTTTCTGCTCGATTATCTCGGTAAAAATATCTTGCAGAGTTATTTCATGAAATCGGTTAAGTAAAATTTTCATTAAGTCATTATGTTCATCACTTAAGTAAATTTCGTTTCTGATATTTAGGAAGATATCTTGTAATTTAGTTTCTTCAAGGATTTTAAATTCTGGTGTTATGCCGGCTTCTAATGGAAAAGTGTTAAGGATTTTTTGACAAAAAGCATGTATTGTATAGATATTGAAAAGCTTATTGCTATTTAGTATTTTATCATATAAAGTTTTTGCGTTTTCTGTGTCTTGCGGCGATGGCTTATTGCCGCTCATTAAGAAAAGTGCTTCTTCTAGTTTCTCGGCGTTGCAAAGAGAAAGATATTTAAGTCTGCTATTAATCCTTACTTGCATCTCTATAGCTGCAGCATTAGTAAAAGTAAGGCATAAAATATTGGAAGGCTCTACGCCCGTTATTAACAGACGTAAAAATCGATCGGTTAGGATTTTGGTTTTACCGGTACCGGCAGATGCCGATACCCAAACGGAGTAATTAGGATCGGATGCTTCTCTTTGTAAGTCACTCATTTATGTATCGATTTTCTACTGTTACCCTGTGGCTTGACCACGGGGCCCAGTCTTTTTAATTATTTTTCTGGATCCCGCTACAAGCTCGCGGGATGACATCCACAGCCATATAACGACGCCGATAAATTACATATATTACGATTAAAGAAATAGCAAGTCCAAACCAAGTTAGGGCGTATTCTAAATGGTCATTTCTGATTGCTGCTAAATGATTTATTACAAGAGGTAATAAAATATCTAGATTGCTAATATCTTTTCCTTCCGCAATAATATAAAAATTCTCAAGATCTAAGCCTAACACTTTGGATGTTTCTTTTAAATTTAGCGTTAGCCACACATTATTTTTTATATCGTTAGCAGGTAAGTAGATACGAGTTTTTTCTGATGGCATGGTAACACCGATAATCTCGTGCTGCCGGTCGTTTTTAGCTTGCGTGATAATATTTTTATTGCGATTACTGAACCAACCTCGTGCTACTAAAATAACTTTATCTTCTATGGTTTTAAAAGGAGTAACTAAATAATATCCGTCTTTTTCACTCGACATTGACCTTCTACCGTATAAATATATGTCTTTATTAGGCAAAAATTGACCGGTAATTTTTACTTTGTGATAAGGTAAACCGTCTTGAATTTCTGCTAAATTAATTGCAGGTGAGGTTAGGTTAGCTTGCATTGAAGCTAAAAATAATTTCTTTTCTTTTAAACGACTAAGCTGCCAAAAGCCTAAAGAGATAAGTATTGTAAAGGTTATAAATACAAGAAAATTTGTTTTCATAGATAAGGGGATTGTTGATAATCGTCATTGCGAGGAGAGGCAAAGCCTCGACATGACAATCTCAGGAATTTTATATTATTTCCTGAGATTGTCATGTCGAGGCTTTGCCTCTCCTCGCAATGACGTTTTACTAAGCAGTTTTTAAAATTCTACTGAGAAACTCTTTATGTTTTTGCAGCTCTTCTTTTGTAGGTTTAATAACAATAGTAGTTTGCTCTGTTTTGTTATTTACTTGATTAGTTGCTAAATTATTTATTACGGCAGATTTATCAACCATTTTAAAGGCGGATTGTCTACCGCCCATTAACTCTACATATACTTCTGCAAGTAATGCGGCATCTTTCAAAGCTCCGTGAAGCTGCCTACCTGAAGTATCAACTTTAAATCTTTTACATAATGCATCAAGATTATATTTTGAGCCTGGAAATATGCTTCTAGCCATTACTAAAGTATCAATAGTATTTGCTAGTTCCAAGAGTTTAATGTCGGTTCTTTTTAATAATGATAATTCGTGATTTAGAAATTTAATATCGAAAGGAGCATTATGAATAATCAGTTTGCTATCTGAAATAAACTCTAAAAAATCATCGGCTATTGTATGAAATAGAGGCTTGTCTTTTAAAAATTCGCCGGATATGCCATGAATTCTATAAGCCTCAAACGGCATATCTCGCTCAGGATTAATATAAAAATGAAAATTCCTGCCTGTTAATACCTTATTTACCATCTCAATAGCACCGATCTCAACGATTCGATGACCTTGTCGTGGGTCAAGTCCCGTAGTCTCGGTATCTAAAATTATTTCTCTTAAACGCGCCATTCCAAATCCTTTATTAGCTTCGCTATTTGTTTTTCCAAGTCTAACATATCAACGCCGCTATTTATAGCAAAATCTGCTTTTGCTATTTTGCTTTCTTGTGATAGTTGAATTTCTTTGATTTTATTATAAATTTCTATATCAAACGAAGATCTCGTTATTGCTCTTTGCATTCTTATTGCTTCAGAGCAGTATATTGTTACGACAAAATCAAAATATTTCTCAAATTTAGCTTCATAAAGCAGCGGTATTTCGGCAAAGCCAAATTTGGAATTAGCATTTTCTTTTTTAAATAAAATGAGTTTATCTATTAGTAAGGGGTAAATAAAATTTTGTAGTTTTTCTCTAGCTAGGTCGTTATTGTAAATTAAATTACTGATTTTTCTAATATTGAAAGACTCAAGTTCAGGTAGTAATTTTAAAATCTGAGTTTGCAAAACTACATCTTGATATAATTCTTTTATGCATCTATCGGCACAAAAAGTTTTATATCCTTTTTCTGTTAAATAATCCAACATAAAAGTTTTACCCGATGCATAGCTACCGGTAATACCTATTGCTAACATTTTGTTATAAAAATTTTATGTTCATTAGCGAGTTTTATAGTTAATTCCTCTTCGACTATAATTACGTTATTTTTTTGAATCGCTACCCCTTTGTAATTATATTTAGCAAGATTCTTTATAGTATTAGGACCGATCGTCGGCATATCTAGTCTATTATCTTGACCTAATTTCGCTATTTTTACTAATACTCCTCCATGAGGATTTTTACGTAAATCTGCACATCTCATTATTAAATTATCCGTTCCTTCGGCAGCCTCTATACCAAGTATATAGCCACTTTCAACTATAACCGATTGTGCGATATCGAATGCACTTAGATGATTCAATAATTTTATTCCAAGCTCAATATCATTTTTATCTGAACTTATAGGGTTAGTATTGGTTATAATATTGGAGTTACCTTGTTGATTTTTATATATTTCATTACTTGAAATGACCTTGAAACCGTAACTTTCAAAAAAATCCGCTACTATTTTTAGCAAACTATCATCTCCTCGAATTTTTTGCCCAACTATTTTGAAAAGCAATAAACCGCCTATTTTATCTACGGCTAAATTTTTAAAATTCGGTCTATTAACTCCACCGATAAAAATAATATTTTTTACCTTATGCTCCTTAAAATATTTTATAGCTTCCCCGACCATACCGATTTTTAAAATCTTATATTCAAAATCTTTAATTTGCTCTATATCAGCTTCGTCTTTAATTGCTGCGATATAGCAATTACCACCTTGCTTTGTATAATTACCTGTTATTAAGTAAGGTAATGAACCTCTGCCGGCGATAATTCCAAGATTTGGTAGCATAATTAAGTTTTTAATTTAGAATTCTAACCAATTTATTATAAGTCCATTTTTAATATAAATCTAGAATTCATTTATATTAAAAATGGACTTATAATTTGACCTTTACATTTTAATCAAATTAAGGCATAATATTTGGTGCTAATATAGCTATAGTAATAAACGTAATTTAGAATAGAGGTTGCGGACTCGGGGGCAGTACCCGACGCCTCCACCAAAACTTTCTAAATAACTTGCTCCTAAAGGTAATTTGTACGTCGATCCGGTATTCGAATCCTCACGTTACTTGCGTGTACCCTGCGGTTCTGTGTTCCGTGTTGCCTTCAAATTTCTCTTTATTAGCTACGTCATTTAGAAAAGTTTAAATATGTAATAACTCTTAAAGAGTAGACAATACGAAGTTCATCGAGTATTTTTGGGGGGCGAAATAGGATCGACGTGCCTAATAAAAAGATTGCTTTTACTCGGGATGATTCCGCCGATGGCTTGTGCCATGTGGGTCAAAACAAAGAAACGCAAACGATAATAATCGTTCTGTAGGTCATTTAGCTTTAGCAGCTTAATCCTACGCGGCTGGAGGGTGTGCCGGGCAACAGAACAACCCTCACTTATACTTGTTTAATTTGAACAATTGGCATTGCCTAAAAATGCTTGATCTTGTCATTGCAGGCGAACGTAGAGAATGTGGCAATCTCATAAAGTAGGACTCCTGAGATTGTTTCGTCAAAACTTACAGTTTTTCCTTGCAATGACTTAAACTGTTCAAATTAAATTTCGTTGACTTATTTTTATTTATTGTTCTCGTATGAATATTGAATATAAAAAATTTGTGCATGAATATATGCTAGAATTTGTGAAAAAAATTCTAACAAAAATTCAGCATGAAAATTTATATTGGGATCAGTTAATATACATATCGTACAGAACCGATAACCCTGCAGTAATTTTACCTTCAAAAGTTAAACAGGCATATCCGAAACAGATAACAATAGTACTGCAATATCAGTTTGAAAATTTAATAGTAAATGGTACGGGCTTTTCTTTAACGGTAAGTTTTGACGGTGTTAAAGAAATAATTTACGTACCTTTTGATGCACTTATTAGCTTTGTTGATTCCAATAATAATTACAGTCTCACTTTTAATCAGTCGTTAAATATACATGAAAATTCTCAACATGAAGAGGCAATAAGTAATAATAAAAGTGATCAGACTTCATCATCTTCAAGTCCAAATGTTATAATGTTAGATAAGTTTCGTAATTCTTCTAAACCTAGTTAATGCATATTATGGATTCAAAAGTAGTGATATATACTGATGGTGCATGTGCAGGTAATCCAGGTCCCGGAGGGTGGGGAGCTTTGCTTCAATTTCATGATACTAGCAAAGAAGTATTTGGGTATGAGTTAGATACGACTAATAATCGTATGGAAATTACGGCAGCACTTGAAGCCTTGAGGATTTTAAAAAAATCTTGTAATATTGAGATTTATACCGATAGTAAATATTTGCAACAAGGAATTACCGCTTGGATTCATAATTGGATAAAAAATAATTGGTGTAAAAGCAACAATGAACCCGTTAAAAATGCCGATTTATGGCAAAAATTATACGCAGAATTGAGTAAACATACTATTATTTGGAAATGGGTAAAAGGTCATGCAAATAATAGCGGTAATATTGTTGCCGATAAACTTGCAGTGCAAGGAAGAGAAACTGCTATAGAAATTTTAAAATGTCGTGGATAGATAAGTGTTTTATTACTTTTTTTCACAAAAAAGTAGGAGAAGATGAGCTTTTGAATCAATATTATGAAAGCCGTAATATTAATTATTTAGGGCGTCCAAGGAGGTTTGTTATTTATAAAAATGTAAATGAACCTACAAAAATTCCGCCAAGTTGGCACGCTTGGTTACATCATTTAGTAAATGAGATACCAAAAAATATTCAGCTTTTTCCATGGCAAAAGAATAATAAAATAGTTAAAAAGCTGCCTAAAACATCAAATCTTAAATATAATAGATGGCAACCGTAATTAATTAATAAAATATAAACAACAATGCAACAGAACATTATTGAAACAATTATAGGCTTTGTAGTATTAATTATTGCTTTGCTATTTTTGATTTTTGCCTACAAAACAGGTAGTTCTATAACTAGCTCAAAAGGATATCAGGTAACTGCTCATTTCCAAAGTGTGGAAGGGATAGCAGTTGGAAGCGACGTAATGATTTCAGGTATAAAAATCGGTAGTGTAAAGCAAATTACTTTAGATCCAAATAGTTTTGATGCAAGTGTATATCTAAATATTAATGATGATGTTAAAATACCTAAAGATTCTAAAGCCCAAGTAGTCACCAGCGGGTTACTTGGAGGTAAATATATTTCAATTGTACCGGGTAATGACGATGAAAATTTAGCGGCTAATGAAGAGATAAAATATACTCAATCAGCAATTAATATTGAGTCATTAATTAATAAAATTGTTTCTTCATTCGGTAGTAAGTAGAAGTAATACGAAATAAAAAATCATTAAATTTAGCCGAATCTAGTTTAGATTCGGTTTTTTTATTGTTTAAGCTATTGTAAAGTTCTTATAAGAGGAGCATCGTATAAGTTTTGTAGACAAAATAATTTGCTTAACAAAATGTAAACTAATAAGGGAGTAAATTATGAAAGAATCAAATTCAAACTCTGCTAAAGCAGATGTCGAAGGTATCAAGAAAGATATTGAAAGCTTAGTGTCAAGATTACGTAATTTAAAAGGTAATCCAGAGATATTCTAGATGAGCAGTTAGGTAATTTATCATCCCGTTATGGAACATTATAAAGATAAAGGAATGGATAAAGGTAAAGCTAATGTAGCGGATTTATGTGAGTTGACACGTGACCACCCTTTGCGGAATCTCGCTTACGCTTTTGGTGCAGGTGTATTGCTCGCTATTCTTATGAAATAAGTAATTCCATGTTAAAATCTCTAATATATTAATTATTAAAAAGTAGCATTAAGCAAGAAGAGAAATCTTATGGCAAACCATTTGTCTATTTTTTTAATATTCTAGGTTTAGTTTTAATAATTATTGCTAATTATTGTTATTGTTCGGATAGTCTGGAATTTTATTTTCTTATGCAAAGCGGAATAATTCCTATTATATCTTCTATGGTTATTGAAGCTGTTAGATGTTATTTAAAATACAAAAATAGATATCGTACTTTAGATTGTTTAAGATCAAAAAGTAGAGAGTTAGTAGAGAGCATCAGTACGTCGTTTACTGACTTAGTCTCAACTAAGACCTTAATAAGATATTTACCTACGATAATTCGCTATGTTCCAAGTACCGTACTGACATTTTTAGTATGTACTTATATTAAAAGAAAATTCTTAAAAAATGTTACATATCCACTTTTAGGTAAGTAGTAATTTATCTCTCGGTTTAGGTAACTCTAAACCGAGCTTTAAATAACTCTGTCTTACTTAAAAATATAGTTTCAATATTAAGCTCTTGATACCGAATTTGGTAAGATTCGCTTATACGACTTCGTTAAGCTCACTCTTAAATTTGTTATTTGAGTGTCTAATTTTGTTTTTGGGCAATCTACATTATCTTAGCCAAGTGTATGAAAGTGTTTAAGCTTTCTTCGTCGTCTTTGGTCATTATATAATGCACTTTGACATATATAAGCATTTGATGTGTTTTGTCCGATATTTTATTTTTCTCTAAAAACGCATATGATTTATATTGTTATGTTCATCTTGTATACTAAACACTTTATTTACTGTAACTGATTTATCGGATTTTGATATAAAATCATCAATAAAATAGTTTAAAGAATCTCTAAATAATTCGCTTAATTGCTTATCATTTTCAAGTTCTTCATATGATAACGATCTTGCGGTTTTCAACTTAAAATATGATTTAATCATTTCAAGAGCAGAATATCTATCGCAGTTATTATTAAGAATTTTATATAACATTTTTTTATCAAAATATGCAGGTATTATTTTTAAATCCTTATTAATAATTTGTTGTTTGTAATAAGATAATTGACGCATAAACACGATAAAAGTAGCTGTAAGACCTGCAACTAAGATAGAGTATAAATTTAGTGATTGAAAAAGCATATTTTGAATATATTTAATTATAACTACCAATGATAGTATAGTATTTTTTGCTGTTCAATCTAAACATGAACCATTATTACTGTACATTATTTATTTTTTCTTTCAATTAGTTTATTTATCACATATCTATCCATGCTAATAAAATAAAGTAAATTTAAAGTACTAATTGTTAGCTTGTTTCTTGCTTTTAACATTACTATTTGCTGGGGAATACAGTTAAATCTATATAATTACAACTATAAAAAACATCGCAATATATTATAACTGTTTTCTATCAATTCACAGCATATATTAAGTTGCGCTTCCTTTTCTTATTTATCGTGTAAAGTTGAAATTTTCTATTGACTTTTATATAAAACAGTATAAATTTCTTTACAATTTAATTTTTTGTAAAGAATTTATGCTAGGCTATGAAAAAGAACAGAGAAGTTTAACAAACGAGCAAAAAGCAGCCACGGGAATTTTATCTACAGCTACTTTGCTTGAGTATTTTGATTTAATGTTGTACGTCCATTTAGCAGTATAAATGAATTGTTCTTTCCTAAATATGATGCGAGTGTGCAGCTGCTCTTCTCTCTGCCTTTACCTTTTGTTCTACCTTTATATTTAGACCACTAGGAGCATATGTTTTTGGTCGAATAGGTGATATATAAATTAGGGCGAAAATCTACTATTATTATCTACCTTAATGTCTTTGTCCTGTATAATTATGGCAAATGCTCCTACTTATTATGAGCAAGTAGGTTATTTTGCTGCTGTATTAATCACAATTTGCCGTGCAATTCAAGGTATAGCTTCTGTAGGTGAAATAGTAGTAGCAGAACTTTATTTAACTGAAATTACAAAACCACCTATACAATATCCCGTAGTTTCTTTTATCGCCGTAGCATCAGTAATTGGGACAACTGTAGCTTTAGCTATAGTATCTTTAGTTACTACTCAAGGATTTAATTGGCGTCTTGCCGTTTGGATAGATGCAATTATTGCAGTTGTGAGAGGTTACGCTAAAGCTCATCTTAGAGAAACGCCTGATTTTGTAGATGCAAGTGCTAGACTTTTACAAAAATATGAAAAAGCAAATATCGACAAAAAAGAATTAAAAAACGATGAGATTTTTTACCAAAAACCTAATAAGAAGACAACTATATATTTTTTCATAATGGTTGTGCTTGGCCCATATTTTCTACTATACTTATATTACTTGTGGTGAAGTTTTAAAGAATGCATTTGGATATAGTGCAGCTCAGGTTATTCATCATAATTTTGTTATTTCAATGTTCTACCTAGCTAGTATGTCTTTAATATGTTTTCTAAGTTATAAAATATATCCTTTAAAAATTCTTAGAGTAAAATTAGCTTTACTCTTATATTTATTCTATTTGCACCATACCTTTTAAAAAGTACAACTACACCTTTCCAGCTTCTGTTAATTCAAATAGGTTTGATAATATGTTCATTTGATACTGTTCCTGCTGTTTCAATCTTTTTTAGGCTCCGGTTTTTCAACGCTTTACAGTAGTATGATATATGCTGTTTCTAGAGTCTTAATGTGTATAATTACTTCGTTTGGAATTATATATTTAACAAAATATTGGGGTCAATATGGTTTGTTTGTTGTGATGGTTCCATTACTTATAATTTGTATGTTTGGTCTAAATCATTTTCAAAAGTTGGAAAAAGAAACAGGTTATTCATAGTGAATAATGATATTTATTTTTGTTGAGAAAATTTATCTTTGTATAAAAACCTATAGCAAATTTCATTAAACTTTTCTTCAATTTCATAACACTCTAAATGTATAGCAACAACTAGAAACTTCTTAAATGTTTCCACAATGATCTGCTTCGCTTTTTCAGGTGATTTAGCTGCTAATATTTGTACATTATGAATACGAAAATAATTTTATAAGTGCGGTATCCTATCTTTTTTGCTTAATTAAAATAGGTTTAAGCTTTCCTCGACACTGATTTGTCTGTGAGGTTTAATGCTAGTTAAACCTTCTACATGTTTTGCTATTTCTTTACCAAAAATTTCGATGATCAGCTTTTCAGTAAGTTCTGTATCCTCAATAGTATAGTGGAAGTAGAGCAGCATTTATCATATTATAAGTAAAAAGCTTAGGTGCTTCGTCTGCTACAAACTTTGCAAGCATAATCGCTACTTCGATCGGGTGCGAATAATACGGATCACCTGACTGACGCATTTGTGAACCATGATATTTACGAGTGTAGTAGATACCTGTTTTAACTTCCTCTATATCAACAGGATTTTTTACTTTAGTGTTTAAATATTCGAGTTTATCAACTAGCTTTTTAGCGTAAACACAAATTTCAAACTTTTCTTTCCAAGATTTTATATCTTCCATAAAAGTTATTTTATTTATATTAATAATAGTTGATTACAATTAAAGCAAAAGTGTAAAAATTGTAATAACAAATAATTTTTTAACTTTAAATAGATTAATAGTTTTTGGTTACATTGTATTTAAACAATTTCATTTTGTGTTATTATTTATTTTTGCTTCTTGTTCTTGCTGTAATTTATACCCTGCTGCTTTTTCTTCTATATAGTTAAAAAAGAAATAACAAAAAGTTAAAAAACTAGTGAGAATAATAGCAAATGTTATTAATATTAACTTAAGCTCTTTCCTTGCATTGTGAGCTTTTAAACGCTTTTCCTCCTCTTCATCTATTATTCACTCAAAGGTTAAAGTTTCTGCTTCTTTATTTTCCATATTTTAACTCTTATAAATTAAATTATGAATGACAGAGTTTAATTATCATTTTTAAGAAAAGTAATCTATAAAGTAATTAAAATAAGTCAATGACTATAATTATTTAGAGTTGAAAAGATTATCATTACGCGGGAATGACATCAGAAGGCTAAATTACAGCATAAAACAACTGCTTTTAATCTTAATGTTTATATTCCAGGATAAACTATAGTATGCTAAGATATTACTTTTAAAAATAAGTGATTATCAGTGTCAAAATTTTCTTTTAATATTCATCATCAGCATAAAAAAGCTAGAAGCGGTATTATCGTAACCGCACACGGTGAGATGCGTACACCTGCTTTTATGCCAGTTGGAACTAGAGGAACGGTTAAGGCAATGCTACCTGAATCGGTAGCAGAAACGGGGGCGGATATATTGCTTGGCAATACTTACCACTTAATGCTTCAGCCGACTGCCGAACGTATAGTACAGCTTGGTGGCTTACATAAATTCATGAATTGGGATAAGCCGATATTAACCGATTCTGGCGGTTTTCAGGTAATGTCGCTATCGAAGTTATGCAAGATAACCGAAGAGGGAGTAAGTTTCAGCTCTCATATTAACGGCAATAAATATATGTTAACTCCTGAGCGTTCTACCGAAATACAATATCGGCTCGGTAGCACAATCACTATGGCTTTTGATGAATGTACGCCTTACCCTGCAACCTTTGAAGAAGCTAAAACTTCTATGCAGCTTACGACTAGATGGGCGAATAGATCACGTAATGCTTTTGTTAAGCGGGAAGGCTATGCACAATTCGGTATTATTCAAGGTAGCGTTTACGAAGAATTACGTGAGCAATCGGCTAAGGATCTAGTAGAACTTGATTTTGAGGGCTATGCTATAGGTGGACTTGCAGTAGGTGAGGGGCAGGAGCTTATGTTTAAAGTACTTGATTATGCTCCTGAGTTTTTGCCGCAAAATAAGCCGCGTTATTTAATGGGAGTCGGTAAGCCTGTTGATATTATAGGTGCGGTTAGCAGGGGTATAGATATGTTTGACTGCGTAATCCCGACACGCTCAGGTCGCAACGGTCAGGCTTTTACGAAATACGGTACGGTAAATATCCGCAATAGCAAATATGCCGATGATAACAAGCCGCTAGAACATGATTGCCTATGTCCTGCTTGTAGAAACTATAGTAAAGCTTATCTACATCATTTAGTTAGAATCGGTGAAATACTTGGCTCTATGCTAATGACATGGCATAATTTAACATATTTCCAAAATCTCATGAGCCGTATTAGAGCATATATTAAACTAGGTAAAGATTTTGATTTTGATTCTTAAAGTGACCAGTTATAAAACATGCCTTATTACATGTAAACGTACTTAAGTGTGTTATGTTATGAAAAAAGTTTGTGCAGATCACACTTCAGTGATTGTAACTAGACAAAAACCAGTGGTTATTATGTCGCTTGAAGATCATAATGCTGTGGAGGAAACTATACTTGTTAAAAAGTCCTAAAAATGCTGAAAGACTAAAACGAGCAATTAGCGATTTTGAAGAAAATAAAAATTTTAGGAATTGGATTTGATTGTACATTAAAATAAAAGTATGAACTACTAATGCAAAATATTGATTTAATATCTGAAGAGGAAGCACAAAAATTACTAGAAGAACTCGCTGATAAAATTGCAGCGTATAACCATGCTTATTATATAGAAGATAATCCTTTAGTTTCTGATAGCGAGTATGATCAGCTATTTAATACCAATCTCAAGTTAGAACAAAAATTTCCTCATTTAATTTTAGAAAATAGTCCTAGCAAAAAAGTAGGGGCTAAAATAGCAAATAAATTTGCTAAAGTTACGCATCAAGTGCCCATGCTATCTCTCAGTAATGCTTTTGATGAGCAAGATGTGAGAGATTTTGTAGACCGTATAAAAATTTTCTTACGCCTTAATGAGTTTGCTCCTATCTTTTGTGAACCTAAAATAGACGGTGTGTCTTTTTCTGCTGTTTATAAACACGGGGTGCTTACAACGGGAGCTACAAGAGGTGACGGATATGTTGGTGAAGATATAACAGCAAATGTTAAAACAATCAAAAATTTTCCTCATACAATAGATAATGTTCCGGAGTTTTTAGAAGTACGAGGGGAAATTTATATTGAAAAACAAGATTTTTTAAATCTAAATAAAGAACAAGAAGAGCAGGGCAAGGATAAATTTGCCAATCCTCGTAATGCTGCTGCCGGATCACTTCGTCAGCTTGATTCTTCTATTACGGCTAAAAGACCGCTCAAATATTTTGTATATTCAGGAGGGATAACTGAACAGAATCTCGCTTCTTCACAAGATCAATTACTTACAAAATTAAAAGAATGCGGCTTTAATATTAATGCAATATCTAAACTTGCGAGTTCTGAAGAAGAAATTTTTGCCTTTTACGAATATCTCAAAACAAATAGAGAAAATTTACCTTATGAAATTGATGGAGTAGTATATAAGCTAAATGATTTTGCACTGCAAAATAGAATGGGCTTTATTGCACGAAGTCCACGCTTTGCTACCGCTCATAAATTTCCTGCAATAATAGGACAAACAAAGTTACTTTCTATTACTGTACAGGTCGGTAGAACTGGTACGTTAACGCCGGTAGCCGAACTTGAACCCATAGAAATAGGCGGGGTAACTGTTAGCAGAGCAACATTACATAATTTCCAAGAAATTGCACGAAAAGATTTGCGGATTAAGGATTATGTATTCCTGCAACGTGCTGGTGACGTTATTCCTAAAATCATGGGAGTTGATTTTGATAAACGTCCTAATGATACAGAAACGTTTGATACTCCTTTATTTTGTCTGTCATGCAATTCTAAATTGTATTATACGCCTGAAGATATTATTATACGCTGTGATAATGGCCTTAACTGCCCTGCTCAGAATTATGAGCGTATCCGTCATTTTGTATCGAAAAATGCTATGGATATTGAGGGGCTTGGGCGTAAGCAAGTTGAGTTTTTAATAGATAAGGGATTGATTAGTAATCCTTTAGATATTTTCTTTTTAAAAGAAAAAAATGACTCTAGCTTAGCAAAACTTGACAATATGGATGGATGGGGTAAAAAATCAGTAGAAAATCTTTTTAAAAATATAGAAAAATCAAAAAACGTTAGTTTACCAAGATTTATATATGCATTAGGCATAAGGCATATCGGTGAACAAAATGCTAAATTGCTTGCTAGAGAATTTGGCAGCTATAATAATTTTATAGCTCAAATGGAATTGCTTAGAACAAATGAGCCTGATATTTATCAAAAACTAAACAATTTAGAAGGAATCGGTGATAAGATTTTAGTAGATATTATTGATTTTTTTGATGTTAAAGAAAATATTGAGCTTATCAAAAAACTTGGTGAAATATTAAATATTGAAGATTATAAAGAGACTAGAGAACAGAGTAGTTTAACGGACAAGATAGTCGTATTTACCGGTAGTTTAGCGACGATATCTAGAGCAGAAGCTAAAGCAACGGCTGAAAAGCTTGGGGCTAAAGTTGCAGTTGGCGTATCATCGAACACGGATTTAGTTGTAGCCGGCGTTGATGCAGGCAGTAAACTTAAAAAAGCTAAAGAGCTTAATATTAAAATTATTGATGAAGAAGAATGGCTTACGCTTATAAAAAATGTTTAAAGCAAGGCATTGCTAACTAAATGATAGTAAATAAAAAACTCGATGTCATTTCCACGAAAGCGGGAATGACATCGGAAAGCTAAACTACACTATAAAACAACTTTTTCTAGGCAATGCTAAACTTTTTGACAAAGAAAGATAGAACAGTTATTACAAAACATATTAATAAAATTCTAGAAGAAAGAAAACTAGACAATATAGTATGTGCAAATTTTGCACATACTGCCGCTGATGGTAAAACATACCAAGTAGAATACTATAATTTAGATATGATAATATCAGTAGGATATAGGGTAAATGCTAAGAGAGGGATTGCTTTCAGAAAATGGGCTACTAACTTACTTAAAGAATGTCTAATTAAAGGCTATAGTATTAATCTACACTGCTTTTACGAAAGATTGCACAGTAAAATTATACTATGATATAATATATAAATTACTGTAGCTAAATTAGATGAGATGCCTAAATCTACTAATACGAGAAGAAAATTAATTTACGTGCACTAAAAGAAGATAGAGAAGATGTAGAAACTGCTTTAGCAAGAAGCAATAATAAAAGTGATAAATTACTTACTTCAGCAGAAGCAACGGAATTCTTAAAAAAGAAATATGGTTTATAAAGTATATGCTCTATGTCATTCCCGCTTTCGCGGGAATGACATAGAGCCATGCGTGCGAGTTGGTCATAGAAGTGAAATTTATGATTAATTTAAAATGAACTATCGTCATATTTATCATGCAGGCAATTTTGCCGATATAGTCAAACATTTAGTCCTAATTAGTATTTTAGAACAGCTCAAGAAAAAAGAAAAACCTTTTGCGGTTTTAGATGCTTTTACTGGGCTAGGTCTTTACGATTTAAACTCGGAGGTGGCTTCTAAAACTCTAGAAAGCGATACGGGAATTAATAAATTACTGCAAGCTACCGATCCTATTCCTCAGCTCTTACAAACTTTTTTAAATATAATAAATATAGCAGGCAAAAGTCACTACCCAGGTTCACCTTTTATAATTAAGCAATTATTAAGACCAAATGATCGCTTAATTGCCTGCGAACTTTCATCCAAGCGATTATTTAAGTTTAAAAAAATTATTACCAAATGATACGCATAATATAGATGCTTATAATGCTATCAAAGCTTTGCTACCATTTAAAGAGAATAGAGGATTAATTTTTCTTGATCCGCCTTTTGAAGTAAAAAATGAGTTTCAAAAATTACTTGAAGCACTTAAAAAAATTAAGCTAAGAGTTCTTAATAATACTGTCTTAATTTGGTATCCTATAAAAGATTTATCTTTAGTCCGTGATGTTTACCATAATTACAAAAATATCGGATTTAAAGAAACTATGATTATTGAATATGAGCTTTTAAATAGTGATAAAAATATGGTAAAGTGTGGGTTAATGTTAATTAACCCTCCAAATATTAGAGGAGAATTAGAGAAATTAACAGAATATTTAAGTGGCACTCTTAATTTGAAATTTACATACATTTATCTTTAATGTCTTTTAAAAAATATATCTTTTTACTGTTTATAGTTTTTCTTGTTCAAGGTTGTAGCAGTATTAAAAAATCTAGTGATACTACGTTACTTGCTACTACTTCATCTCAATTAAAACAAAAATATAAAATCAGCCATGCGGATTTAGTAGTACAGTATGATTGAACAAACAAAAATAGCAAATGTATATATGCAAAAAACTTAGGTCTAATAATTAATAACCCTAAACAAAATAAGATTTTTTTACACAAATTACATAATAAAAACCTGGCAGAATTTAATAAAGCAGCTGAAATAAAAATAGCTAATATAAAGGCAGTGGTAACGAGACTACATTCAAAATATAAGCTTCTCTCTAAACCGGAAGCTAGCTATTTTGCAAAAAAACAAACTCATAGGAATAATATCTCAGAATTAACCAAGCTTGATAAAATAATTAGTACAATACCACTTATGATGCCGGAATATGAGCCGAAAATTACTAGCCATTACGGAACTAGGACAAGTCCTCATAAAAAGAAAAGAAAAAAGAAATGTTTCCATAGCGGTATTGATTTACAAGCTAAAAAAGCAGCACCGATATATATGTAGCAGCAAGCGGAATTGTTATAAAAGCCGCTAGAGCACCTGATTACGGGAATTTTGTTGAGATTAAACATGGACGCAAATTTGTTACGAAATATGCTCATTTAAAAGAAATGTCAGTCAAGGGAGGAAATAAAATTAAGCGTGGTCAATTTATCGGTATACAAGGAAGCACTGGTAATGCAACGGGTGAACATTTGCATTTTGAAATTCTATTAGATAATAAAGCAATCAATCCGTTTGACTTTATTTTTAACTACCATAAATGTTAAACTATGATCAAACTTTTATATCCTGAATTTTGGCAGAAGCGAAATATTATAGCTTATTTGCTTTTGCCTATAAGCGTGATATATCAATTTTTAGGCTATTTACGAGCTAGTTTAGCACGTCCTATTATGTTGCCTGCTAAAGTTATTTGTGTCGGTAATTGTAGCGTAGGAGGTACGGGTAAGACGCAGATAGTAATGTATCTAGCCAAATTACTAAAAGCTAGAAATGTAAGTTTTGTAATAGTAACTAAGGCTTATGGTAGTAACCTTAAAAGTGCAACTACCATACATCAAGGACATACAGCATTAGAGGTAGGAGATGAGGGGGTAATACTTGCAAAGTACGGAGCAGTTATTGCTACTAAAAATATTAAAGAGATTGTGCCGTTACTTAACGAGCTTAAGCCTGATATAATAATAGTTGATGATTTCCTACAAAATCCTTATTTTCATAAAGACTTTACTATAGTCTCAGTAGATAGCCAAAGGCTTTTCGGCAACGGTTTTCTAATTCCTGCTGGTCCTTTAAGACAATATCCAAATAAAGCCCTTGATGCAGCTGATTTAATTTTTTTAGTCAGTAGCCACCAAGATAAAATACCAAATATTTTAACTCCTTATGTCAATAAGTTAATAAATGCTCAAATAGTTCCTTCAAATAATATAGATAAAACTAAAAATTATTTTGCTTTTAGCGGTATCGGTAATCCTGAGCGTTTCTTTGCGACTTTAAAAAATTACGGATTAAATATAACCGGTTACAAAATTTTTCCTGATCATTATAATTATTTACAAGCAGATTTAGAAAATTTATATTCATTAGCTAAAGAGCATAATGCTACCTTAGTTACTACAAGAAAAGATCATGTTAAGTTTAATGATTTAAATAATAATATTGTCTGTCTAGATGTAGAATTATCTATAAACCATCCTGATTTATTAAATGAAAAAATTTTTAAAAAAGCTTAGATATTTAATTGAGTATTTTATCGTTGTTATATTCCTGAAAGTAATAGGAATATTCGGTGTAGATAAAGCGGCGGATATTTGTAGTTTTATAGCAAGAAAAGTCGGTACATTATTTGCTGTTAATAAAATTGCTAGACGAAATATTAAAGTAGTATTCGGCGATATGTGTGATGTTGAAACAATCATAGATCAAACTTGGGATAATTTTGGTAGGTTTATCGGTGAATTTACATATGTTAGCAAGATGGATGAAGCCGAGTTAGAGCGTAGAATCGCAATGATCGGCATAGAAAATATTAAAAAACTTGAAGGACAACCTTTTTTATTATTTGGCGGTCACTTTGCCAATTGGGATATTAGTATTAAGATTCTTCATAAATTTTATCCGAAAGTTGCCGTAATTTATCGTAAAGCAAATAACCCGTATGTTAACAAGTTGGTTAATGAAAGTCGTGCCGGTGATAAATTAAGACTTATACCGAAAGGTCCTGAAGGTAGCAGAGCTTTAGTCAGGGCTATCAAGGAGAGTGAATCTATTGTTATGCTTGTTGATCAAAAAATGAACGATGGAATTGAAGTGCCTTTTTTAGGGCATCCTGCTATGACTGCAAGCGCCATCGCTAAAATTGCTTTGCAGTATAAATATCCAATTATACCTTGCCAAATCATTAGAACTAAAGGCAGTTATTTTAAAGTAATAGTTCACCCGCAATTAAAGTTTGAGCAAACCGGCGATAATAAAGCCGATTGCTATAATATTATGCTTAATATTAATCAAATGCTAGGAGAATGGGTTAAGCAAAAGCCTGCTCAATGGTTTTGGTTTCACAATAGATGGAAGAAATGAAACGTCATTGCGAGTAGCCGTAGGCTGCGTGGCAATCTCGTCAAATATCCTGAGATTGCTTCGTCAATTGCTATGCAATTTCCGCGCAATGACAAAAAAATGAGCCACGGTATGACATTTTAAGAAAGCATAGTCCGTAATTTCTCAAGTACTTCTTGAGCGTGATTTTTAGCATTTACCGACCGCCAAATATGCTTAACTATGCCTTCCTTATCAAGTAAAAACGTAGCTCTATCAATACCCATATATTTTTTACCGAACATTGATTTTTCTATCCATACCCCTAGTTGTTCGCATAAATTTGAATTTGCATCAGAGGCTAAATCAAATCCTAAACTATATTTTTCTTTAAATTTATCATGAGAGTCAAGCTTATCTTTGGATACTCCGATAATTACCGTATTAAGTTTATCGAATTCCGGTTGTAGCTTGTTAAAATCTTGTGCTTCAATAGTACATCCAGGTGTATCGTCTTTCGGATAAAAATATAATATTACAAATTTTCCTTTTAAATCCGATAGTTTAATTACGTTATCTTGACCTATGTGTAAAGATAAATCAGGAAGTTTTTTTCCTAGTTCTAATGTCATAACACCCTCAAATTTATTTGATATAATAACTATATATTCAATATGTACATATTGAATATATAGTTATTATATCAAATAAATTTGAAATTGCTTTTTATAATTATACTATTTATGATACCGGTATATAATAGTTAAGTTTAATTTTTATTAACTATTTCAATAAAGAGGTTTTATAAGCACTATAAGTGAAGCACTTGAAGCATTACATTTAAATCTTAAGGACTCTGCTAAAATTATTACTGTCGATTTTAATAAAAAATGTCATGAAGTAGCAGATAAATTATCTGTCAAAATTAATGATTTAGAGGAATATGCTAAGGATGGTAAAGACCATTCTTTAGAAACTATAAAAGCGCAATATAAAAATTTAACGAAAGAATTACAGGATTATCAGAAAATTAAAGATGATAAAGTGGAAGAATATAGACAGACTCTTGTGAAAAAACTTGATGATTTAAGTAAGAAAGTTGAACAATATAATAATAAACATAAATAATTGGAGAATATAATGAAAAAATTTTTAATAAAACATTAGGTGCTACCGCTACTTTATTATTAACACCTAGTATTTTTGCAGCTTTGCCTACCAAGGATGAAACAAAAGCAAATGAAGTGCAAACTGCAGAAGTAGCTACAAGCAGTACAAAAACAATTACCGAAAACTTACAGGAATTAAAAGACAATTTAACGCACCTAGCACAAACGGGAGCCGATAAATTTAATCAGACCTTAAGCAATACTTATGATCAGATAGCCCAAAGCGTTACAGAGATAAAAAAGAATGTGAAAGATCAGAAAGATAAAAAAGGTGAAGAACTGCAAAAATCTATAGATGCTGTAAAAGCAAAAATGGAAGCTTATAAAAAAGCAGGCAGCAAGAAGCAAGAAAAAATACGTCAGCACCTAGTGGATAAATTAGAAGAGCTAGATAAAAATATTAACGAATATAATACGATAAAGAAAAAGCAAATTCGTAATTTTTTAATGTCATTGCGAGGAGATGCGTAGCATCGACGCGGCAATCTCATAAAGTAGGATCAACTTCTGAGATTGCTTCGTCGAAACTTATAGTTTCTCCTCGCAATGACTGCAGACAATATACCCTTAAAAACCGGTATTATTTATGACTATTACCAAAGCAAAAATTGCAGCTATGTTAAGCTCTAAATTGGGTTTTTCAAATAATTTATGCGAGGAAATAGTTCATACGGTTTTGTCTAATATTTTAGAAATAGCAAAAGAGCAAAAATTAACTTTAAAGAATTTTGGTAGTTTTGAGGTGAAACAAAAAAATCCACGTCCCGGAATAAATTTTCATACCAAAGCACCGGTAATTATAGAATCAAAAAAGCATTTACGTTTTGTCCCTTCTTCTAAATTAAAAGCTTTAATTAATGAATCTACTCGATGAACTTCGTTATAATTTGTTGGCTTGTTGTATGTCTCGGAAAATGCTGTTTATGTCATTCCCGCGAAAGCAGGAATCCAGTAAAACCTATAAAAAACTTGTTTTTTTAGGTTTATTGTGTCAATAATGTGTATCAATATTAAGGTTATTTTTGGGACTCCCGCCTACGCGGGAATGACATAAAACGAGCCATGCAACAAAATCTGTATTCGGAGTATATGACAAACAATAAGCTAACAAAAAAATATTATTCTGCTAGTGAAGTGATTAAGCATTTAAATATTGCTTTACATCAATTAAGATATCTAGAGACACAAAACCCTGATTTATCTAATTATAAAATAAATAATAGAAAATATTATACTGCTAATGATATTGATCTACTCCAAAAATCTTTAAATAAAGATATTACATCTCTTTCTACCGCTAGAATCGATATATTACTTACCAATTTCCATAATTTGTCTCTTCAAATAAAAAAAATTCTTGCCGATTCCTCGATGACGTGCGTATAGTACTGGTCATATCACGTTTTAAAGAAAAGAAAGGAACATATTATGACAATAAGACAAATGGTAAAGCCAGTAATTATAGGTATATCTGGTCCTGAATTAACCGATGCCGAAAGAGAATTATTTGAAGAGCATAATCCTTTAGGTGTAGTTTTATTCCGTCGTAATATTAGAAAGAATGATAACGGTGCGCAGGCTAAAGAAGCCCTTATTAAGCTTATTGCAGATATAAAAGAAGTATTAGGGGAAAATACTATCATCTCTATAGATCAAGAAGGCGGTAGGGTACAAAGGCTTATAGCACCGACTTTTTATGACGCTCCGGCTGCTCAAACTTTTACTGATCCCCAAGCATGTAAACAAAATTATAGTGATATTGCGAAAGGGCTGAGAGAAGTAGGCATTAATCTAGATTTTGCACCGGTAGCGGATTTGCTCCACGAAGGAGCAGACAAGATAGTCGGCGATAGAAGTTTCGGCGGGGAGCCGGAAGTAGTCGTGCCTTTATGTTTAGCTGCTATAGACGGATTACAAGAAGAGAAAGTCGGGGCTTGTATAAAACATATTCCGGGCCATGGTAGAGCTACGGTGGATAGCCATAAAAAATTACCGATTGTTGATGTTGATATAGAAGAGTTAGCAAAAACAGACTTTAAAGTATTTAAGGAGCTCGCGAAGCACGATAATATTAAACTTGCTATGACGGCACATATAATTTATAAAGCTCTTGATCCTGAGACTCCTGCCACCCTATCAAAAAAAGTGATAGACTATATTAAAAATAATATCGGCTTTAAAGGGCTTATTATTTCCGATGCAATAGATATGAAAGCTTTAAGCGGTAGTATGGCAGATATGACCAAAGAAGTTTTAGATGCAGGCGTAGATATAGTGCTTGAATGTACCGGAGAATTTAACAAAATTTCTGAAGTTCTATGTAGTGTTTCGGAAAGTTCTATAGATAAATTTTCTGACTTGTTTATTGCGTAAGGCTATTATTTATTTAATGTCGTACCGCGGCTCGACCGCGGTATCTTAGGACACAGTCTGTGATGTAAGATCCCGTGGTCATATAAAGCCACGGGATGACAACAGAACTGCACAACGGCAGCTATTTAGCCGTAAAATGGCTATTAAGGAACTTATCCAATTAATCTAAGTTAAAATTAATTAAACAATTATATTGAAAAA
This sequence comes from Candidatus Rickettsia barbarica, assembly GCF_041477405.1. Classification (NCBI taxonomy): domain Bacteria; kingdom Pseudomonadati; phylum Pseudomonadota; class Alphaproteobacteria; order Rickettsiales; family Rickettsiaceae; genus Rickettsia; species Candidatus Rickettsia barbarica. The sequence goes on from NZ_JBEWYL010000001.1 coordinate 162,805, forward strand.
ATCTATTTTTACTATTAATCTGTTTCTTAATTTTTAGTTAAAGAATTAATTTTATAAATTACTGGAATAGTGTTATGAACAGTCTTGTGGATTTAAGTTCTAAAAGCTATAGGTAATATTTACTAAGAATAGAGATATAGAGAATTTTAGGTAGCAGGAGGGGGTTTGATCTGTGATATTATTAATCTGCTTAAAGAAGATTTAAATAAAGCAGATATAGACAATGAGATATATATGCGTCTTAAAGACCCTTATTCTGTTTTAAAAAAGATGAAAAGGAAAGAAGTGCCGATTGATGCATTGAAAGACTTAATTGCATGTAGGATTATAGTTAAATCTAAAGCTCTATGCTATAATGCTTTGTACGTAGTTAAGAGTTCTCCACATTTAGATTGGTTATACACCAAAGATTATATCAATAGACCAAAAAGTAACGGCTATCAGTCTCTTCATAATATAATGCAGCTTTTACACTCTAAACGTAATTTTGAAATACAGATAAGAAGTGAAAATATGCATAAAGATGCCGAGCTTGGTAGAGCAGCTCATTTAAATTATAAAGAAGAACAAGACCGTCATTTGCAAAAAGTTTTTGACGTTACTAATGACACGATACTTTCTAAAGCACGTCAAATGGTGCAACAATTTGAAGGATTCGAAGAGCAAATTGTAGAATATGAAAAAGAAATTATGCGTATTTGGCATACTAAATACGATGAAATGCTAAAATGGGCAAATACTGCTGAAGTGCTAATATTTAACAAAGATTAGGGGGATAATTAGTTCGTCATCCCGTGACTTGACCACGGGATCCAGTGCTTGGTGTCATACTGCGAGCTTGTAGCGGTATCCATCTAAAAAAATCAAAAATGTATACGTATTAAGTTATTTTTTTGGATCCCGCGGTCAAGCCACGGGATGACACTGATAAGGCATAACGCCAATGTGGTAAAAATATAACATTTATTAAAACTTTATAAAAAAACTATAGAGATGCTTGTAATTATATACAATATATAGTATACTACAGCTCGTAGTTTAGAAACTATTGAAACAAAATATTAGGTTATTTTCTTATCAAATGTGGGATATCTTGACTCACGTTTGATTGTTTTAATACTAGGTACTAAATTTTAACTTAAATATAGGACAAAAATTATGGCTCAAAAACCAAATCTTCTAAAAAAATTAATTTCCGCAGGGTTGGTAACTGCTTCTACAGCTACCATAGTAGCCAGTTTTGCAGGGTCAGCTATGGGTGCTGCTATACAGCAGAATAGAACAACAAACGCAGATGCTACAACTGTTGATGGTGTGGGATTTGACCAAACTGCAGTTCCTGCAAATGTTGCAGTTCCTCTAAATGCAGTTATTACTGCTAGTGTTCATAAGGGTATTAATTTAAATACTCCAGCCGGTAGTTTTAACGGTTTGTTTTTAAATACTGAAAACGATTTAGCAGTGACAGTGAGTGAAGATACTACCTTAGGGTTCATCACTCGTGCTGTTAATAACGCTAACTTCTTTAACCTTACGCTTAATGCCGGTAAAACTCTTACTATAACAGGTCAAGGTATTACTAATGTACAAGCTGCTGCTACAAAAAATGCTCAAAATGTTGTTGTACAAGTTAATAATGGTGCTGCTATTGAAAATAATGATCTTCAAAGTGTAGGAACAATAGACTTCGGTGCTGCGGCTTCTACATTAGTATTTAATTTAGCAAATCCTACAACTCAAAAAGTGCCTCTTATACTTGGAGATAATGCTGTAATAGTTAATGGTGCTAACGGTACATTAAATGTTACTAATGGATTTATTAAAGTTTCAAGTAAAAGTTTTGCTACTGTTAATGCAATTAATATCGGTGACGGTCAAGGTATCATATTCAATACTGATGCTAATAATGCTAATGCTTTAAATTTACAAGCAGGTGGTGCTGCTATTAATTTTAATGGAACAGACGGTACGGGTAGATTAGTATTATTAAGTAAGAATGCTGCTGCTACCGACTTTAACGTTACAGGAAGTTTAGGCGGTAATCTAAAAGGTATTATTGAATTTAACACTGTTGCAGTAGACGGTCAACTTAAAGCTAATGCAGGCCCTGCTAATGCAGTAATAGGTACTAATAATGGCGCAGGTAGAGCTGCAGGATTTGTTGTTAGCGTAGATAATGGTAAGGTAGCAACAATCGATGGACAAGTTTATGCTAAAGACATGGTTATACAAAGTGCTAATGCAGTTGGACAAGTAAATTTTAGACACATAGTTGACGTTGGTATAGACGGTACTACTGCCTTTAAAACAGCAGCTTCTAAAGTTGCAATAACCCAAAACTCAAACTTTGGTACTACTGATTTCGGTAATCTTGCAGCACAGATTACAATTCCTAATACTATGACCCTTAAAGGTAATTTTACAGGTGATGCTAACAATCCCGGTAACACTGCAGGTGTGATAACTTTTGATGCTAACGGTACTTTAGCAAGTGCTAGTGCAGATGCAAATGTTGCGGTGACAAATAATATTACAGCAATTGAAGCATCAGGTGCCGGAGTTGTCCAATTATCAGGAACACATGCTGCCGAGTTACGTTTAGGAAATGCCGGTTCTGTCTTTAAACTTGCTGACGGTACAGTTATAAACGGTAAGGTTAACCAAACTGCTCTTGTCGCCGGTGCTCTTGCAGCCGGTACTATTACCTTAGACGGTAGTGCTACAATTACCGGCGATATAGGGAACGCTGGCGGTGCTGCTGCGTTACAAGGCATTACTTTAGCTAACGATGCTACAAAAACATTAACACTTGGTGGAGCAAATATTATCGGTGCTAATGGTGGAACGATTGATTTCCAAGCTAACGGTGGTACTATTAAATTCACAAGCACTCAAAATAATATTGTAGTTGATTTTGATTTAGCTATAACTACTGATCAAACAGGCGTTGTTGATGCGAGTAGCCTAACAAATGCTCAAACTTTAACTATTAACGGTAAAATCGGTACTATTGGAGCTAATAATAAAACTCTTGGACAATTTAATATTGGCTCAAGTAAAACAGCTTTAAGTGGTGGTGATGTTGCTATTAACGAGTTAGTTATTGGAAATAACGGTGCAGTACAATTCGCTCATAATACTTATTTAATAACAAGAACTACAAATGCTGCCGGTCAAGGTAAAATAATATTTAATCCTGTTGTAAATAATAATACAACTCTTGCAGCCGGTACAAATTTAGGTAGTGCTACAAATCCACTTGCAGAAATTAATTTTGGATCTAAAGGGGTTAATGTTGATACTGTATTAAATGTTGGTGAAGGTGTAAATTTATATGCTACTAATATTACTACTACCGATGCTAACGTAGGTTCTTTCATCTTTAATGCCGGTAGAACAAATATAGTAAGCGGTACAGTCGGTGGACAGCAAGGTAATAAGTTTAATACTGTAGCATTAGATAACGGTACTACTGTTAAGTTCTTAGGTAATGCAACATTTAACGGTAACACTACAATTGCAGCTAATTCTACCTTACAAATCGGTGGTAACTATACTACAGACTTTGTTGCATCTGCCGATGGTACCGGTATAGTGGAATTCGTTAACACCGATCCTATTACCGTAACATTAAACAAACAAGCTGCACCTGTTAATGCTTTAAAACAAATAACGGTTTCTGGTTCCGGTAACGTAGTGATTAATGAGATAGGTAATGCAGGTAATTATCATGGTGCCGTGACTGATACGATTGCTTTTGAAAATTCAAGTTTAGGTGCAGTTGTATTATTACCTACAGGCATTCCATTCAATGATGCAGGCAACATAATTCCTTTAACAATTAAAAGTACCGTAGGTAATAAAACAGCTGCAGGTTTTGATGTTCCTAGCGTGATTGTTTTAGGTGTTGATAGTGTCATCGCTGACGGTCAAGTAATCGGTGATCAAAATAATATCGTAGGTCTAGGTCTTGGAAGCGATAACGATATAATCGTTAATGCTACTACATTATATGCAGGTATCAGTACTATAAACAATAATCAAGGTACTGTCACACTTAGCGGTGGTATTCCTAATACCCCTGGTACAGTTTATGGCTTAGGCACAGGTATTGGCGCTTCAAAGTTCAAGCAAGTAACGTTTACTACAGACTATAACAATTTAGGTAATATTATTGCAACTAACGCAACAATTAATGACGGTGTAACTGTTACTACAGGCGGTATAGCCGGAATAGGTTTTGACGGTAAAATTACTCTTGGAAGTGTTAACGGTAACGGTAATGTAAGATTTGTTGACGGTATATTGTCTAATTCTACAAGTATGATTGGTACTACTAAAGCTAATAATGGTACTGTAACTTATTTAGGTAATGCATTCGTCGGTAATATAGGTGATTCAGGTACTCCTGTAGCTTCTGTTAGATTTACAGGTAGTGATGGTGGTGCAGGATTACAAGGAAATATTTATTCACAAGTCATAGACTTTGGTACTTATAACTTAGGTATTTTAAATTCTAATGTAATTTTAGGCGGCGGTACTACTGCTATTAACGGTAAAATCAATCTTCTTACAAATACTTTAATATTTGCAAGTGGTACTTCAACATGGGGAAACAATACTTCTATTGAAACTACTTTAACATTAGCAAACGGTAATATAGGTAACATCGTTATTTTGGAAGGTGCGCAAGTTAATGCAACAACCACAGGAACTGCAACCATTAAAGTACAAGATGATGCCAATGCAAATTTCAGTGGTACACAAACTTATACTTTAATCCAAGGTGGTGCTAGATTTAACGGTACTTTAGGAGGTCCCAACTTTGTTGTAACCGGAAGTAATCGTTTCGTAAATTACGGTTTAATACGTGCTGCTAACCAAGATTATGTAATAACACGTACTAACAATGTAGAAAACGTAGTTACTAATGATATCGCAAATAGTCCGTTTGGAGGTGTACCGGGTGTAGGTCAGAACGTTACAACATTTGTAAATGCAACTAATACTGCAGCATATAATAATCTTCTTTTAGCTAAAAATAGTGCTAATGCTGCTAACTTTGTTGGAGCTATCGTTACCGATACAAGTGCGGCCATAACTAATGCGCAATTAGATGTAGCTAAAGATATCCAAGCTCAACTTGGTAACAGATTAGGTGCTCTTAGATATTTAGGTACTCCTGAAACTGCTGAAATGGCTGGACCTAAAGCTGGAGCAATACCGGCTGCAGTTGCTGCAGGTGACGAGGCTGTTGATAATGTAGCTTACGGTATATGGGCAAAACCTTTCTATACTGATACACATCAAAGTAAGGAAGGTGGTTTAGCTGGTTATAAAGCTAAAACCACCGGTGTCGTAATCGGTTTAGATACGCTAGCTAACGATAACTTAATGATCGGTGCTGCTATTGGTCTCACTAAAACTGATATAAAACACCAAGATTATAAGAAAGGTGATAAAACCGACGTTAACGGTTTCTCATTCTCTCTATATGGTGCCCAGCAGCTTGTTAAGAACTTCTTTGCTCAAGGTAGTGCAATATTTAGCTTAAACCAAGTGAAGAACAAAAGTCAGCGTTACTTCTTCGATGCTAACGGTAATATGAGCAAGCAAATTGCTGTTGGTCATTACGATAACATGACATTCGGTGGTAACTTAACAGTCGGTTATGATTACAATGCAATGCAAGGTGTGTTAGTAACTCCAATGGCAGGACTTAGCTACTTAAAGTCTTCTGACGAAAACTACAAAGAAACCGGTACAACAGTTGCAAACAAGCAAGTTAACAGCAAATTTAGCGATAGAACTGATTTAATAGTAGGTGCTAAAGTAGCCGGCAGTACTATGAACATAACTGATCTTGCGGTATATCCGGAAGTTCACGCTTTTGTGGTTCACAAAGTAACCGGTAGATTATCTAAAACTCAGTCTGTATTAGACGGACAAGTTACTCCGTGTATCAGCCAGGCTGACAGAACTGCTAAAACATCTTATAATTTAGGTTTAAGTGCAAGCATAAGATCTGATGCTAAGATGGAGTACGGAATCGGTTACGATGCTCAGATTTCAAGTAAATATACTGCACATCAAGGTACTCTAAAAGTCCGTGTAAACTTCTAATCGCTCCCGATTAGCCGGTTTATAAGTTCCTCAAGAAAAAAGCCCTCTTTGAAAAAGGGGGGGGCTTTGTTTATTCTTTCTTCCTGCCTACATGCCTTGTTGCATGGCTCAAAACCTATTACATTCCCGCGTAGGCAGGGATCCAGAAAACAGCGAGATAAATCGAGCTTTTAATTTTACAAACTTATTGTGTATAATCTTTAAATTACTGGAGTCCCGCTTTCGCGGGAAGGATATAAACAAGCCATACACAACCCTCCGCCTATGCGAGAATGACATCACCTACTTTTCCACCCCGTGCAATACCTTCACTAACCTCAAATTTTATTGACTTCTAGTCGAAAAGATATAAATTTTTACAGCTAAAAATTTAAAATTAATAAATATTATGAAAAAAATATATATTAGTGATTATTATGCTTCTAATAAGCGGCAGTATATTTGCTCAAAGTCAAATATCTAATTTAGTTGTCCCGGTGTTAGCTATTTTATAAATCATGTATCCCAATTGGAAAAACTAAAGGAAAATCTTAATAAATATAAGCAATCTAGTGTAGTAGGGGTAAGCGGTATGGGTAAAACGCAGCTTGCTAGAATGTATGCTTATGAAAATAAAGATCACTATAACATAATTTGGTTGATTGATTGTAATCTAAATATAGAGCCGCAATTACTCAAATTATCTAAAACTATTAATACCGAGGTAAAATCACCGGTGATTTCAGAAGATGTGGCAGTGATGAAGAAAGATTTAATGGTTTATCTAGTAAGTAAGGATAAATAGTTATTGGTGTTTGATAATTTAGAAATAGGCGAGAATAAGAAAATAGAGGATGTTATTAATTGGGAGTATAAAGGTAATATTATATTTTGTACCCAAGACGATGAATTATTATCTAATATAATCAAAGCAAACGCTTTCACTAAGCCGGAAGCTGCATTACTTGCAACAAATATATTGGAAAATAAAAATCTGGAATTAATAAATTGTTTGACTCAAGCATTTGGAGGTTATCCGATTCTCATAGTTCAAGGAGCACAAATATTAAATCAAATACAAGGTTTAAACTTAGAGAAATACAAGCAAAAGATAAAAGCCTCTAAGGATAAAATTGAGCTAAATATAAAACTTGTTAGCAATGAATTAAAGCCTAGTGCCAAGAGATTACTAGATGGGATAGCATTGCTTAATAATCAAAGTGTTTCAAAAGAATTATTAAATGCTATTACTGAAGATAAGCATAGTCTAGATGATGATATTTATCAGTTTTCTAAATTTGCTTTGATCTCTAATATTGAACCTAATGAAGTTAATCCGATATTTGAAATGCATGATGGAAAAAATATTACAAAATATTACAAATAAATGGAGATAAAGGAAATAAAGAATATCTTAAACGTAGTGTTACTAATCTTTTAAATTCTATGCCTAAAAGTTTAGTAAAGGGGCGTATTTTTAGAAATGCTAAAACTATACCGGATTAATTACAAAAAATGCAGAAAAATACGATATATCAATATATAAAATTTTAGAGTTATAAATTTATTAATACAATATGCTAATTCTTCCGATTTATATAACTCAAAAAAATTAGTAAATTGGTTTGATAAAAACGGTCAAAAAGGTAAATTTAAATTATGGACAATGAATAATGAAGAAAAATTTGCTTATGCTGCATATTTAGGACGCATAGGGTGGTATTATAGAACCTGGTCAGATCCTAAAAAGCAATTGAATAGATACGAAAGCTAAGCAGGTATTTGATGAAGTGAAAGTATATGATTCCATAAAATGTAATGTAGTTTTCGGTTCGGCTATATCCAATATTCAGCTAGGAAATCTAGCAGAAGCAGAAAAAAATATCCAAATGATGGAAGATATGTTCAATCAAAATCTAGTAGATCAAACTGACATAGCAACTATATATTATGCAAAAGCTAAATTATTTAATATCCAAGGTAAAAATTATGAAGCATTAAGAAGAATTGACGATACTATAAATGCTTGTATCGAAAACGGGATGAAACCTCAAGATTTATTTCTTACCGGTTCATATCTCATTAAATTAGATGTATTAAATAATCTTAAGAAACATCAGGAAGCTCTTTCTTTATTAGAATAAGTATATGATATGAATAAGTCGAGTAAAAAAGAGGAAAATCAAGTATTTGGACGAATTTTTACCCAAAAATCAAGAGCAAAACTAGGTTTAGGTGATGTTACCGAAGCTCTAGAATAAAAAAGCTAAAGCAATTTTTCTTAATGATCCAACTAGACCTAACAAAGAGATTATTATATCACCGGATATAGATTTGGTAAAAACGTTTGTTGCTGAAGGGGATGCACTAGTGTTACTTAATCAAAATGAGGAGGCGGTAGATACTTATGCTACTGCTGAAAATATATATTGGAATAATTATAAAGAAAATATGAAAAATGTGTATGAAATAAGTAATATGTATTTTGCAGCCGCTAAAGCTAGTTGTACTTTACCTAAGAAATTTTGGTATGAAAAATTCCGTAATAATCAGATAGAACAATTCGGTGCTGATCATCCGAATAGTATTAAAATTTTAAACCTTAAATGTGATGGTTCAAATTAGCTAGAATTTTTTCTGATTAGTGCAATAAAAAAACCGGACGCGATAAGAATAATTCCAAGCCAAATAAAGCTTATCGTTGGCTTGTAATATATTTTAGCATGGATTATATCGCCGTCTATATTACTTAAAACTGCGTAAAGATCATATAATAAGTAAGAGTATATATCACTTTCTTGCGATAAACTCTTTTCAACTATATAAAGTCTATTTTCCGGCTTTAATATAGTTATATTACGGCTATTATCCTCAAGCCAAAATTCAGCGATTTGTCTATAATAATTTTGACCTTGAGCAAACTTAATATTTTGCAATGTGACTTTAAATTCGTTAAATGTTTTACTTGTTCCTACTCTGCCGGTAAAATCCATTTCACTTTGTAATAATGTATTCATAGTAATACTAAAACTAATTAGTGCAAAACCAAAATGTCCAAGGATCATACTAGCGTTACTTGCTTTAAGTCTATTTCTACAATAATTAGTTTTAACCAAAAGATAATGAATATTATGAAGCATAAGAAATATAGATGCGATTATAGTTAAAATCGATATAACACTAAATGTTACTTTTAATGATATTAAATAAGTAATTATTAGAGATAATATTAGAATTATAATATGTTTTTTAATAGAGCTTCTAGTAGTAAATAATCCTATGGTACCAAGAATAGGGATAACGAATATAATAAAATTATTAACAAAAAATGTTTCACTAATAATAATAGATTTATCGTCGAATAAAGAGTAAATTGGCGGATAAAGTGTGGCAGCTATTAGCACAATAAGGCTAAGAAGGAGGAATATATTACCGAGGAGTATGGAGTTTCCACAATTCGTCATTGCGAAGCCACGAAAGTGGCTGTGGCAATCTCGGTTAGCTTCCTGAGATTGCTTCGTCAATGTTAATGCATTTCCTCGCAATGATGTGGTAGTATACCACCCAATACTACCAATCCCCATAATCAAAAATATTCCAAGCAAGTATATTCCTCTCTCAGGTGAGAATGCAAAAGAGTGAATTGAGGTAATAAAACCGGAACGTACTAAAAAAGCACTAAATATTACTAATAAAAAAGTAATGATGGATAAAATTACTGTCCAGTTTTGCATACGTCTGGTTTTTGTTGTTACAATTATAGAATGATGGAGCATAATTCCGGATAACCAAGGAAATAGTGAAATATTTTCTACCGGATCAAAAAACCAAAATCCGCCCCAGCCGAGTTCTCTATATGCCCACCAAGAACCAAGGCTAATTCCTATGGTAGTAAATAAGATACCGATATTGGAAAATGTTTTGAGAAGTCTTATGTCATTAATGGATTCCCGCTTTCGCGGGAATGACATAAGTGGGTATGAGAATGACATAGAGGCACAAACAATAGTAAACGGTACTACATAGCTAACATAGCCTAAATAAAGCAGAGGAGGATGGATGCTCAAAGCAATATCTTGTAGCATCGGGTTTAAGCCTAACCCTTCTTTAGGAATGAAAGAAAACACGTTAAAAGGATTGGAGGTAAAGTAAATAAAGCTGCTAAAAAATAATTGTATGGCTGATAGAATAATAATAGATAAAAATTTAAGACGGTTATCTTCAAGTAAAAATATATAACAGCAACTAACGATTTGTAATAAACAAAACCATAATAACATTGAGCCTTCGTGGCTCGACCAACTACCGGCTATTTTATATATTAAAGGTTTTAAAGTACTGGAATTTAAGAAAACATTTTGTAGTGAAAAGTCAGAGATAATAAAAGCATAGACTAGGGTAAAAAAGGCAAGTATAGTACATGAGGCAGCTATGTAGAAGGGGCAAGTAATGAGGTAGTTGTCATTCCCGCGAAAGCAGCAATCCAGTCTATAAAGTAGAGATTTTTTATGGATTCCCGCTTTCACAGGAATGACATAAAAGACAAAAGACAAACCGATAACCGACAAGTACATCGTTGTTAGTAGTAAAAAATTACCGATTTCACTCACTGCTTATTGTTGCCTCGGTAGTAGGTAATACGGTAATTTTTACGCTATCAATCTTATTGGCAATTTTCTTTAAAATAATTACCTTTAAATTAAATATTTCAATTACTTCCCCTTGATTTGGAATTCTAGCAATTTTATGGATTATTAATCCTGCTATAGTGTTTGCATCTTCATCCGATAAATTCCAATCAAGTTCTCGGTTAATATCTCTAATAGTCGTAGTTCCTTTTATAATGAACTCGGTATTAGACTTCTTGATAATGTCATTATTAAGTCTATCATGTTCATCAGTAATGGGTCCTACGATTTCTTCTATAACATCTTCAAGAGTAATAATACCTAGTAGAGTACCATACTCATCTACAACACAAGCAAAATGATTATTACGTTCTCTAAATGCATGTAGCTGGTCTACTACAAGTGCATTCTCAGGGATAAACCAAGGTGGGGTTAGAAGTTTATTAATATCAACTTTTTTTGCATCATTATTATTTTCGTATAATGCTTTAAGCAAATCTTTTAGATTGAGAATCCCTATTATATTATCTCTATTATCTTGCCACAAAGGTATACGTGTATGAGCACCTGATAATAAAGTTTTAATTATCACTTCATGAGGTAGGTCGATATTAAGGGCTATAATACTACTTCTGTGAGTCATAATTTCCGATACCATCATATTACGTATATCTAATATCCCGCCGAGCATATTACGATCAGATTTATAAACTCCGCCTTCTTGATGGTAATGTTCAATCACGCCTCTTACTTCTTCCGTGCCTGATATTTGAGGATTTAAATTAATACGAAATATGAAGCAAAATATTTTTGTAATGTAATCAAGAGCAATATTAATAGGTTTGAAAAGCTTTAAAAATATTACAATAGTTGAAGCCATTTTTAATGCTAATTGTTCAGGTTTAGCAACGGCTATTGCTTTCGGTACTACTTCGGCAAAAACAATAATTATAAAAGCCATAACGCCGGAAGCAACAATGGGTCCATTATCTCCAAGAAAGCTAATAAAGAGAGTAGTAGCAATAGTGGTACAAACAGTATTGATTAAACTATTACCTATTAATAAAGTTCCTATGACCTTTTCTTTTTTCTTAAGAACCTCTAAAATTGTTTTAGCACGCTTATTACCGGCGATTTTAAGCTTATGAATCTTCCCTGGGGAAGAAGCGGTAATAGCAGTTTCGGTAGCGGCCAATAAAGCAGATAAGGCGATCATTATTATAATAACGATCACAAGTATGGTAGTCATTCTTTGTTAAAATATAAATTAACTATAAATAATTATATTAGTAATTATAGATTTTGCCTAATGTTTTTTTGTTATCAACGACTCCTTTCAGTATCTTTTGTTTTTCGGCTGTTAATAAGATTGTGAAATTTGTTATTTGTAGATGATGTCTTGCGTGATTCGTGTCCAATCGCTATTGCTTGTTGCTGTATTAATAATGTATTAGCTTGAGCTTTCCTTAAATTTATACCTTGGTCTTTAGATTCTTCAGTAGTTAGAATTTTTTGCCCTTTAGAGAGTTTGATTGCACTATCGCATACGAACACTCCGCAATCATATACATTTTCTTGTTGCTTGGTATTTAGGTCTGTTATTTTTGCATCGGAATAAATGTCGGTAATATATTCTGTTACTTTTGGTCGAGATTCCAATGGCTCACCATAGGGATCATTATACATAAAGTTTATATTACCTTTATCATCTTTACTAGCCATTAAGAGTAACCAATGTTTATGTCCTGTATTTAGTGGTATAATTGCAGGCTTATGATCTAGTATTAAATCTGCTACTGTAACACGAAGAGTATCTTTTAGTATTTCCGGCTCTTCTAAAGAGGCATGATGAAATATAGAGAACATATTCTTATCTATATTTGCTTCCAATATATTTTTTATATCATCTTCAGTGTATAAATAAGTAGGTTGTTTTATATTTCCTGTATTATAAACACCAACTTGATCTTCAGTATTTATAACCAGTGATGATTTTTTTTTCAGGTATCTGCTGTTTTGGCTCTATTACTGGTTTGGCTAATTGTTGTTCTGCTTTTAGAGATTCCTTATACATTTCCTGTGGAATTCCTAATTTTTCCCATGGTTTTTGATTATTAGCGGGAGCTTGCTGTTGCGGTGGATTTATAGAAGATGCAACAGTGGTTAGTGGTTCTTCTGTTATTGTCGGCTTTGCTTCCGTAGTTGGAGTTGTTGATTCGTGAGTTTTAGGTTCTTCTTTTTTGCCGAATATTGCTTCTTTAAAACTAGTTATTATATCTTTAAAATAGTTAAAAACTCTTTTAAAAAAACCTTGCGGTTGTGGTTGGTTTGCTTTTGGAGGTTCATATGATATTGTGTGTTCTACTTGTATATCCTTAGGTCTATCATTCATAACTTTCTTTGTATTAATAAAATTAAAGTCAATAGGATTTACCTCAGTTTTACCTAAATCTTTTTGAAATTGCCTAGATATTTGTGATACATACTTTTTTAAGTTTTCAGCAGCATTATTTGCATCTTTTAAGATTTCATTAATTTCGAGTTTCAATCCGTAAATTTGAGCTTCAGAGGTAATACCGAATTTAGCAGTGATAAGATTTGTTGTTTCGTCTGCAGAAAGAGGCCAAGTTTCTATAATCACTCTACCGCCTTGATTTTTAGCGTTTTTTATTATTTTATCTAGCTTTTCTTTATCAGGTATTGTACCGGAAAGTAATTGATCAATTTTACGATCAGATACAAGATTGTTAAAAACAGATGTTACTAAACTTATATCTGTAATTGTAGTGGCTTTATCTTTTGGTACTATACCATCGGCTATAGATAAATTTTGATCTGCTTCATTTGTAAAAAAAACATGATCAACTTTTTTCATAATTTGCTTCCAATAAGCTTCTAGTTCAGAATTTTGGGGTAATGAATTATATTGATCAAAAGTAATAGTAGTTTTTATATTTAAATTTTGTAAATTAATTAAATCTTGTACCGTAAAAATGGGTTGTATATTATTGTTATTAAGTTGAATATTAAAAATCGGTGTTTTGTCCTTTTTGTGGGATTCTTGTAAGATCTCCGAAAAAATACGTTCTTTATCGGGTATATGTGATGCTTTATTAACTTCTAGCCGGATAATAGGCAGTTTATTTTGAGTTTCCTGCTTGTTTATTTTCTCTAATATCCGATCTTCATCTCCAAGTAAAAGAGTAAATATAATAGGCTCAGCCATTACTAACCTTTATTAAAAGAATATTGGGTTCTGTGAAAATTTCTAATTGATTTGCTATTTTAAGATATTTTTTAGCAAAAATTATAAGGTTTTTGAAGGAATAGTTATTCATATTTCAAAAAAATCTTATAATTTGCAGCAAAAAAGAGCCAAAATTAAATCTTTTTAGAAATCTTCACAGAACCTACATATAATTATTAGAATTTTTGAGCTTTAAATCAAGCTATATTTAATAATCTGTGCTTTAGCTTATATAATTTATCCATTTTATGTGCTAATTCATGGTTATGTGTTACCATAATAATTGCAGTATTTTGTTCTCTTGCTACTTTTAAAAATAAATTAAATACTTCATTTGTAGTTTTGGGATCTAAATTACCTGTCGGTTCATCTGCTAAAATAATTTTCGGCTTATTAATTAAGCTCCGAGCTATAGCAACCCGTTGTTTTTCTCCTCCCGATAATTCTCCAGGCATATTATAGAGTTTTTTCCCAAGCCCTAAATCATCTAATATCTTTGTTGCATCTTCTATTGCTTCTTTTTGATCAAGACCACTAATAAGCCTTGGCATAATAACATTTTCAAGAGCGGTAAAATCTTTAAGTAAGTGATGTTGTTGATAGATAAAACCTAAATAATGAAGACGAATGAGATGATATTTTTGATACTTGCTATTTGGTATGATGACTTGACCTTTTGTAGGTTTATCAAGCAAGCCGGCAATATGTAGTAAAGTTGATTTGCCGCTACCTGAAGAACCTATTATAGCGATTAATTCACCTTCATTAACCGTTAGATTAAGATCATCTAGTACTCTAACAATAATTTTGCCTTGGCTGTAATGTTTTGAGATATTTTTTAAAATGAGGACTGTATTATTCATATCTTAGGGCATCCACGGGATTTAATTTTGAGGCTCTATAAGAAGGATAAATTGTCGCAAGAAAACACAATATTATAGATAAAGAGGTAATTAAAATAATATCCTCAGCTCTTACTTTTGAAGGTAAACTATAAAGAAAATAAATAGCTGCCTCGAAAATTTTAGTACCGGTTATACGCTCCAAATAATTCTTGATAGTTTGAATATTATAAGAAAAGGTAACACCAAGGATTACACCTAGTGTTGTGCCAAGTAATCCTATAAACATTCCGTTATAGATAAAAATAAACATTATTTGCTTAGTGCTTGCTCCCATAGTTCTAAGAATTGCAATATCTGAAGTTTTATCTTTAACAAGCATAAATAAGCTTGAAATAATATTAAATGCGGCAACCGTAATAATTAAAGATAGAATAGTAAACATAGCTGTACGCTCAACAGCAAGAGCACTTAAAAATTGTGAATTTAAGGTTTGCCAATTAAATACATATAGGGTTGGACCTAAGAGTGATTGTATTTTATGTGAATATGTGAGAGCTTTATCGGGATCTAGACTATTAATTTCAATTAAATTAATATCGTTGCCGAGAGATAAGAAATTTTGTGCTGCGGTAAGCGGCATTAATATCGTTGTCAAATCATAATCATACATACCGCTATTGAAAATTGCTATAACTGTAAATTCTTTTGATCTTGGCATACTGCCAAAGGTGGTAGAAACTGAATTATTCGGTGAAATTAATCTAATCTTATCCCCAACGGTTACGCCTAAATTGCTTGCTAATTGTTCTCCGAGTGCTATTACGTTTTTGCCGTGAAAATTATCAAAACTACCAAAATTTACATTTTTAAAAATTTCATTTCTTATACTTAGATCCTTTAATTTCATACCTTTAACAAGCACACCGCTATTATTACTTTTACCAAGAGCCAAAGCTTGACCGTGAGCAATGAATGTTACATGTTTTACATAATCTTGTTTTAGGAGTTTGGCTTTAATCTCTTCATAGTTATCAATACTACCACCTTGCCGATTTATCACTATATCCCCATTTAAGCTGATAATATTTTTAGTAAGCTCTATATGAAAACCGTTCATAACGGACATGACTACTATCAATGCTGCAACGCCGATCATGACGCCCACTAAAGAAAAGGCAGAAATAATAGAAACAAACTTTTCGTTTTTCTTAGCTCTAAAATATCTGAAAGCTATCTTGAAGATAAAATTGCTATTGATCATTTGTTTATTTTTTCTTACATCCGTTTCTAGGTTATTCCTGTGTGAATCAGCTTTTTTGTCATTGTGAACAGCCGTAGGCTGCGTGGCAATCTTATGAAATAATAACAAATTCCTGAGATTGTTTCGTCAACACTTACAGTTTTTCCTCGCAATGACGACACAATTGATGACATAAAGACATCTACACGTTACTAGAAATCTCAAAGACTTTATCATACTTAAATAATTTAGGTAATGTTACTAACCCAAATAGTGTAACACTGGATATAGTAATGCCAAGAGGAGTAAAAGTACCGTTATATAAAAATCCTACTAATTGCAGCCCAAATGCTGTTAAAATCAATCTAGCCACAGTGAAAATAGCCATCATACGAGCTTTACCGTCCGGAATAGCTTCTAAAAGCAATGGCCATAATATGTTAATCGGATATATCACGCCAAGAGATAATAATAAAGTAACTATTGTTATGGTTAAAGGATTATTAATATTATATACAACTAATATGCTATTGCCTAGTAGGAATAGTATTATAAATATAACTCCAAAATAGAAGCAATTTTTAATACCGAATTTTTTAAAGCAATAACCGCTTGAAAAGCTCATAATTGAGAATAGAGCTGCCATTGCTCCTTGATAAAGTCCGAAATATTCTAAAGTTACACCTAAATCTTGCATATATAAAATAGGAGCAATCCCAATAAATATCCAATATCCTTGTGCAAGAAATATCATTGTAAGTATATAATATATAGCTTTTGGCGATTTGAAGATAGGTATATAGTCTTTTAAAGAAATACGTATTTTTTTATTAACTTCTCTTTTTGGAATAAATAATATACCAAGAATTAGGCTGATCAAACCTATTATAAGCAACAAAACAAAATTGCCACGCCAGCCCCAAAATAAATTGACGTAGCTACCTATAACCGGTGCTATTGCCATAGAAAGGGCAATAGTGCCGTTTAAAATGCCCATGAATCTTTGCTGTTCTTGTACCGAATAAATATCGGCAAGAACAATATATATTAGCACTGCAACCGATGATATCCCGCATCCTTGCAAAAATCTTCCAAATAATATAGCTGCATAATTATTTGCAAATACACAAAATAAACTACCAAGATTAAAAATCAGTAAACCGAGTATAATAATCGGTCTGCGTCCGTACCTATCTCCTAAATTACCGACTATAAGCGAAGTAATACAATAAGCAGTTAGATTAACACCAAGTAGTAACTCTGTCATAAAAGTTGAAAGGTTGAATGTATCTTGTATTTCAGGAAAACTTGGAATGAATAAATCTATTTCCGCTCCAGCAAGTATTTCCATGATGATTACGGTAATAATTAATTTCATAATTAATTGTTAGTTTGAGGTTATTTTAGCAAAGTATTATTGAAGCCGAAAGCCTTGCGCGATGTCATCCCTGCAAGGCATTGTTGCATAGATACCAAGTCATCATTGCGAGCGAACGTTAGTGAGCATGGCAATCTCAGGAATTCTTTCCAAGATTGCTTCATCAATTTACTATTGTAAATTTTCTCGCAATGATGGAAAAACCGATCCACGCAACAACATTTTTGCAGGAATGACATAAATAAGGATGCAGGAATGGCAGCAAAAAGCCACACAACAAATTAGCCTTCTATATTCTTATAGCTTACAATAATTAGTGTATTGTTTTACTAAAGAGAGAATAAATGAATATTTATGCTCGTCTAGCAATTTTTATTTATCAAGAGTATATACATGACACGATAACAGGAAGACTGAAAGGAAGTGCAAGTAGAAACTTTTAGTAATATATGTTAATAATAATGATTCCTAACATGTGGGACTATTAACAGAATAAATTTTAAAGCTAATTAAATTTATTTTTACTGCAAATTATAAGGCTTTTTTAAAATAGGATTCACACTATTCCTTCAAAACTCTTATTAATTTTCGCTAAAAATTCTTTTTAATTATCAATTAAAATTATTTTGTTAGCAGTCCCCTATCAATTTTAAAAATTAATTAAAATATTACTGATTAATTCCTAAAGCTTGTTTTTGAGTATCGGTAGTATTCTCCATTACCCACTTTTGGACATCAGGACTTAACATATTATACTGATCTGCTGTTAAACTAGCAACCCAAGCTTGTTGATCGTCAGTACTCATAGCTTGTATTTGGGTTGTTGTAACTGAAGCTGGGGCAGGCATTTGCATTGATGAAGCAAATACTGAGCTCGCGAAAGTTAGAATTAATAAAATCTTTAATAAATTTTTCATTTTGTAAACCTTTTTTGTTTTGTAATTACGATTATAACAAAGCTACGGCAGCTTTCAAGCTAAATTATATTAAACATTTAAATTTTTTATACTAAGAAACTTTTATTGTAACAAATATATCAATATATATACTTTATTGTCATTCCCGCGAAAGCGGGAATCCAGTAAAAAGCGTTCAGTATTATACCGTGGCTTGACCACGGGATCTTGTGTCACAGATTATGTCCTAAGATACCACGCTCAAGTCGTGGTATGACATTAAGATTGACTGGATTCCTGCTTTCGCAGGAATGACATACCCCTTTATATTGTTAACTGCTCTCTGCAAATATTTCGATAAATTTCTGAGTTTTTAGATAAATCATTATGTGATCCTTCAGCGACTACTCCTCCTTTATCTATGACTAAAATATAATCAGCTGATTCTATACTACTAATTCGATGGGCAATTGATATAATAATGTTCCCTCTCATTATTTTTTTTATAGACTCTAGTAATTTCTGTTCGCTCATCGTATCTAAAGCACTCATTGCCTCATCAAGAAGCAAAATTTGCGGCATGCGTAGTAATGCTCTAGCAATAGCTATTCTTTGTTTCTGTCCTCCTGATAATCTAATCCCTCTTTCACCGATTTTAGCATTTATACCGTCATGAAGTTTAGCAGCAAATTCTTCTATTCCTGTAATTTTTATTATCTCATTTATTTCGTCGTCGCTTGCTTCATTATTACCGAATATAATATTTGATTTTATAGTGCCGGAAAAAATGCTAGCCTCTTGAGGAACATAGGCAATTAATTTACGAATTTCAGCAGGATTTAAAAGAGTTATATCTTGATTGTTAATAAGGATAGTGCCGTTTTCTTGCCGGTAAAAACGCAGCAGTAACTGTATCACAGTACTTTTTCCTGCACCTGATCTACCTACAATACCAAGAAACTTATTGGCATTTATCTTCAAAGACATATTATTAATAATCCTTAAATTAGGTCTTGAATGATAGCTAAAATCAACATTTTTGAATTCTATCGAGATTGGATCGGAATTATTTAATTCTAAATAATTATTATGTGCTATAGGTGTCTTATCTATAATTGTAATTATTCTCTCAAGGGCTGTAACAGGTAAATGCATTTCGCTTAGTAGCTCAAAAATACCGCCACAGCTAACTCCGGTGATAATCGCATAATAAATAAACGAGATAATTTGTCCCGCAGATAAATGACCTTTCACTATATCTGAAGCTCCGATCCAAACGACTAAAGTAATCGCAAGAAATATAACGGCTATTGAAATCGCAAAGAATAAAGCACGAATTTTTAAACGGGTTTTGCAGTATATTAAATAGTTTTGTAATTTAGTGTCAAAATCGGCAATTTTGTTTATTTGATGGTTAAAAGCATAAATAGCTCTAATATTATTAAAAGTTTCATCAATATCCGATGCTAAAAGTGACTTAGATTCTAGAGCTTTTTTAGATAAAACCTTAACATGCTTGCCGAATTTAATTAAAGGAATTAATAAGATAGGAATGGTAATAATTACTATAGAAGCGAGTTTAAAGCTTTCAAAAAACATTAATGTAATGCTGCCAATTAGCATCACCGAATTGCGAATAAAAAAAGATAAGAAATTAACGATGAGAGTAGATATTTGATCTATATCATTTGTTAGGCGTGAAATTATATCGCCGATTTTTAGTTCTTCAAACTCTTCAATTTCATAATTAATTAAATTACTATAAGCTTCTTTTCTTATTTGATTAACTGCCTTTTCAGCAACATTATTGATAAAATATGAACGAAAAAAACTAGCAATACTTAAGATGATAATTAATAAACAAATATATAATATAGATTTATCAACCGATGAAATATGGTCTTTGCTCAAGCCTTTATCAACTAAATTTCTAAAAACACTACCGATTAGTAATAATGAAGCTGATACGCTAAGTAAAGAGATCATAACGATGATCAAATCTTTTTTATAGAACCTTAGATATTTAGCTAGTCTATATAAAAGTTTGATATCCATAAGAAAAAAATGTCATTGCGAGTGACTGTAGGCGTTGTTGCATGGATGTCAAATCGTCATTGCAAGGAGCGAAGCGACGTGGTAATCCAGAAAAATAACAAAAAAGTACTAATTTTAGCATTTTTTACTGGATTGCTTCGTCAATTACTTTGTAATTTTCTTCGCAATGATGATTTGGTAACCACACAACAATTCCAAAACATGGGGCGAGTGACGGGATTCGAACCCGCGACCCTCAGAACCACAACCTGATGCTCTAACCAACTGAGCTACACCCGCCATAAATTAACAACATAAATTTAGATTATCAGAAGGAGTTAGTCAAGAATATTTATTGTATTAACATAATTATTTGACTTATATATTATAACTATATATAGTTACAACATGAATCAGTATATAAAACTTATAAATAAAGAAAGCTAAACAAAATCCTAAAGGATTCAGTTTCTCTGATTCATACTTTAATGACTAAGTGCGGTTGGGTTAAAGATAGGCAAAAAGGTAGCCATCAGATTTGGTACTTGCCCAAAGGAAATAGGTTATCTATTCACACTTTTGGAAATATGGAAAAAGAATATCAAGTTCGACCATTTTTAAACTTTGCAAAAGGAAATGAAGATGAAAACAAATGATACATTTGATGGGTTTACTATAGAACTTTTTAAAGATACGGATGGAGATTGGCTAGCAAGGTTTGAAGAGCTACCGAATATATCAGCTTTTGGCAATTCGCCTGAAAAAGCACTGCAAGAATTACAACAAGCTTGGACTTTAATGAAAGAAAGTTATATAAGTCATAATCAATCTATCCCCTTAGCTCCGTCTAGGAAAGAGTATAGCGGACAGTTTAATGTTAGAGTAGATAAACGTGTGCATCGAGCTTTAGTACTTGAAGCACTTAGAGCAAAAATTAGTTTAAATGCTTTAGTATCTCAAAAATTAACTTTATCAGTAAAACAATGAAAAAAAAAGCAGTTATTTTATTAAGCGGTGGACCTGATTCTACTACGGTTCTTGAGATAGTGAGCAAAACAGATTATGAAATTTATGCTCTAAGTTTTAATTATCATAGACGCAATAGTCTGGAGGTCCAAAAAATCCAAGGATTAATTAAAGATTATAATGTAAAACAACATAGGGTTATTAATATTGATTTGCAGTCATTTATCGGTTCTGCATTGACTGATGATAATATAGATGTACCAAAATTTAAAAACACAGATCAATTACCAAGTGACATACCGGTTACTTATGTACCGGCACGTAATACAATATTTTTAAGCTACGCACTAGGAGTTGCTGAGGTTATAGGAGCTAGAGATATTTTTATTGGGGTACACACTAATGATTATACTAACTATCCTGATTGTCGTCCTGAATATATAAAATCTTTTGAAGCAATGGCAAATTTAGCAACTAGGGTAGGAGTAAATGGAGAAAAAATTACTATCCATGCTCCTTTAATAAATATGACCAAAGAGCAAATAATTAAAAAAGGGCTTGAGCTTGGAGTAGATTATAGTAAAACAATATCATGTTATGATCCAACAGAAGACGGTTTATCTTGTGGTCAATGTCTATCATGCATTGCACGACTTGATGCTTTTAAAAAGAATAATATACAAGATCCGATTAAGTATGTATAATTATAGATATATACTCATAAAATTAATAATAAAATAATATGAAGTAAATTTGTATACAAGGTGGAAACCATTGTTCACCTTGTATACTCATTATTTAAAAATCTTCTGTATAATATGAATATGCAATATTTATATTATACAGAAAAATAGTTAGTATATATGATAAATAGAGGACATTTATATGCCCCTTTTCCTGTGCTTGATTTAAACGATATAGTTTTACGAGAGTTAGCCGCGGAGGATGCGCAAGATTATTTTAATTATATGAGTAAGCCGGAAATGGCTATTTATATAACTGATAGCAATAGGCCTAAAGACGTAGAAGAAGCCGGAGAGGAAATACGTTATTGGTCTAGTTTATATAAAAATCATAGAAGTTTTTATTGGGGAATGGCCATTAAAGACGATAATAAATTAATAGGTACTGCCGGTTTTAATATAATAAATCTAGAGCATCATAGAGCAGAAATAAGTTATGATCTAGATCCTAATTTTTGGGGTCAAGGTATGATGTTAAAATCTATAAAGAATATTTTAAAATTTGCTGATTATATTGGTATTATAAGAGTACAAGCAACAGTAATTACTGATAATTTTCGTTCAATTCATCTTCTTGAGAGATGCGGTTTTGCTAGGGAAGGAATTCTTAAAAAATACGAAATAGTTGCAAATGAGCATAAAGATTATTATATATACGCAAGAGTACTATAGTAAGAATTGTTAAAATAAACATAAAAAAGAAAGTTAATGGTAGTAGAAGCTGATAAAAAAGCATTGATTTGTTCGTTTTGTAGTAAAAAACAACATGAAGTAAAAAAACTGATAGCAGGTCCTGCAGTATTTATTTGTGATGAATGTATAGATTTATGTACGGATATTATGAAAGAAGAAAATAAAGTTGCTTTAAAGCACATTACTTCTTCAATTCCAACGCCGCAAAAAATATGTGGCATTCTAAATGATTATGTAGTTGGGCAAGATCAAGCGAAAAAGATTTTAGCAGTAGCGGTTTATAACCATTATAAGAGGCTTGAATATGTACAATCCGGCAATAATGACGTTGAGCTTAATAAGTCGAATATCTTACTGATCGGTCCTACCGGTTCAGGAAAAACTTTACTTGCTCAAACGCTTGCTAAAATTTTAGATGTACCTTTTACTATGGCGGATGCTACTTCTTTAACGGAAGCTGGGTATGTCGGTGAAGATGTTGAGAATATATTACTACGTTTATTGATAGCATCTGAGTTTAATATAGCAAAAGCACAAAAAGGTATAATTTATATTGACGAGGTTGATAAAATTGCCCGTAAATCGGAGAATCCTTCTATTACACGGGATGTATCGGGTGAAGGAGTACAGCAGGCATTACTCAAAATTATGGAAGGAACAGTTGCTTCCGTGCCTCCTCAAGGTGGTAGGAAACACCCACAACAAGATTTCGTACAGTTAGATACTGCAAATATCTTATTTATTTGTGGTGGTGCTTTTATGGGGATTGATAGCATTATAACCTCAAGAACTAATCATAGTTCTATAGGCTTTGCAGCTAACGTAAATATAGATAAAGAGAAAAATAATAGTGAGATTCTTAAATCCCTAGAGATTGAGGATTTAACTAAATTCGGTTTAATTCCTGAATTTATCGGTAGATTACCTATCGTTACTACTTTAGATGAGTTAGACAAAGAAGCTTTAATTACAATTTTAACTAAGCCTAAGAACGCCATAGTAAAGCAATATCAGAAACAATTTGAGCTTGATGATGCTGAGCTTGTAATTGATTATTCAGCCTTAGAAACTATTGCCGAAAAAGCTCTAGCTAAAAAGACGGGAGCAAGAGGACTTCGTTCAATACTTGAGCATCTTTTGCTTGATAGTATGTATAAAGTTGCCGAGCTAAAAAAACAGCGTGTTACTATTACAAAAGAGGTAGTTAACGGCTTAGTCGAACCGATAATGACCTCTCTCATTTCTACAAAATCAAACAAAAAACAACCGATTATTGCAGATATACCGGCGTAAATATTATTTGCTGCTCTATGTCATTCCCGCCTACGCGGGAATGACATAGAGAAGCATGCAACAAGACCTACGACTGCTCGCAATGATGGGTGGGTATCCACACAACAACGCCGGCTTGACCACGGGACAATACTAATTTAGGATAAAATTTATCCTAAACTAGTATTATAGCGGTTTAAATACCATTAAGAAAAAAATAATACTCAAACTGATAAATACCGGCCAGCCTAGGTAGAATCATAATTTAAATAATTTATAATATTTTTCCGGTAGGGGAATTCGCGGTTTTAATGCTTCAAGTGCCATATTTCGTAGTGGAATTTGAATCCATACCAGCAGAAGCCAACAACTACCGGCGATTATGTATCCGATATAAGTTAAGGTAAGCCATAAATCAAAATAATTATAGCCAAGCATATTTACTAATATTATGCCGCTAACCGGTTGAATTATCACAGTTGGAGTAGTAAAAAGAAGATCAGCTATTGTAGTGCGAGTTGCATATGCCGTTGCATTCAAATCATTGGTTTTATTTGCCCACCACATAAAAAAAAGCAATACCAAATAAAGTGGTAGAGCTAATAATATGCATAGTTTTTATAAAAAGATAATCCATTATTTATCTCGTTCTATTGCCATGAATACTAAAGTAAGTAATATTACTGGAATATTTTTAAATATCGGACCAAGCGGATCTAGCCACAATATTGGCTTAAGATATGTTAATAGTAGAGTATAAGCTAGTATTAATAAAATTTGTAAACTACATATCCTATTTATTTTATTTTTGATAATTAGTAGAATTCTAAGAATAATATCTGTAAAGCAGCGTCCATATAATATGTAAGGTGCTATTTGTTTATCAAATCCTAGTGATAGTATAATTTGCATACTAGCATCATAAACAAAAATGCTTGAAATAATTCCTGTCATTATCCAAAATAGTCCTAAGACAATTTTTATTATAGGTTTTAAAAAATAAAGCCTAGCGTGCCATATGGATTGTACGGTTAAAGGTTCGGTTGCAAAACCTTGTTGCAAGTTTCTAGGGATTATAGAAGTAAGATCGATAAAATCTTTTTTATCAGCAATATTAGGTTGAAGTAACATATTATACGCAGTAGAATTAATGGGTCCTATTTTTAAGACAATCCCCTAATTTAGCTGCTATTTTAATGAATATTAAAGGAATTTTTATTAGTCTTCCATGACTCCAAGCCATCTTCTGAATCCAAGCAAGATATCCTTCATGTTCACTATGTCTGGTCCAACTATTTTTAATAATGTGTGGATTTTTCCTTCCCTTTCTATACAGTGAATAATTACTTTCGTTAAGTCATCAATATGAATAGGTTGAAATTGTTGTAAACCATCACCTATTAAAGGAATAAAATAAGGTAATGTTGAAAGAGCCCTAAATAGCGAGGTACCACCATAACAACCGCTTGCGTAAACAAGAGACGGTTGTAAAATTATCCAGTCTATATTCCTAATTTTTGTACATATTCTTCAGCTGCTTTTTTAGTTAAAGCATAAGCAGTGTTTTTTTCATTATCTATTCCAAGAGCTGAAATATGAATAATTCTTTGTACGTTAGTAAGGGTGCAAGCCTTAAATAGAGCCTTTGGATCATTGACATGAACATTGCCAATATTATTGCATGACTAGACGTTAACACACCTGATACATTAATAACTATATCTATGTTATTTAATCTATTTATCCAGCTTTGTGGTGTTAGGTCTATATTAAAATCACAGTATATCACTTCTGCAGTAGGGAATTTTTCCTGGTCGATTCAACATCCCTAACACAGCATATTACTTTATAATTATTCTTTAATAATTCAGCTGTAATATATGATCCAATAAAGCCGTTAGCTCCTGTTACTAGTATTCTCATTATAATATAAACTATTCAGGTACTGATATTTTTTATATCATTAATCAGATCCTGTTGCCAATAGAAGATAAAAAAGGATATGTTATGTCCATAACTATTGTTTTTTTGGTTAAAAACTTTTATAACCCAATCCTCTTCTCGCTTATCATAAACTGGGGTTGCTCGTGTGTGACTTTAATGTTAAAATAATTAAAGATTATAAATGATTATATATAAAAGATTTGCATAAATATTAAGAGATGTTTATATTTTTAATATTTATGTAATTAAAATTATGAGTAATAAACTAGAAGTAATAATACAATATGATATATCAAATTTAGGCGTAAGATTATGGAAAACTACTACAGCAACTTGCTAGTTTTAATTTAGGTGAGGTATGGAAAATATGGTTCTGTGATAAAAATTTTCAAGATCTACTGACACTAGATCAAAGTTTAATTTATACTCAATCTTTAGAAACAATGTTAAGTAAAGTAGCTGCTACCGGAAAGTATCAAGATATTGATCATTCTCAATGGAGCCATTGTTTTGAAGAGCTAAATAATTGAGATCATTTTTCTACAGAAGTTAATAGGAGTAGAAAACAAGAATATCATTGATGCTATGCTAGATGATATAGGGGATATAAATTCATTAGATTTTAGTACCCTAATTACTAAAGTCCAAGTGTTTTTAAAAAATAATTTAGATCAATCTGAACACTTGATTAAAGCAGCCAAAGAAATCGATGCTATGGCATATCCTCTGACGAGAGAATATTTTTTATATCGCTATATAGCTAAAGCAATATTATTTACAAATAATTTAAATGCGCCTTCCTCGTATGAAAACGAGTTTAATATAGTAAAAAAAGCTCATTTAAATTTTGCAAATTATCTTAATTCATTAGAGCAAAGTCTTACTAGAATAGAAAAAGCTAGTGATAAGTATAATGAAGATCACAAAATTGCTTCTTGGTTAACCGAAAAATCAGCTTTAGTTAGTAATCATTCAGGTAAAATAGCAATTACTTATGTTTCTCTTATAGTGGGTGTAATTGCTTTACGTTCATATGTAATTGACGAAAAGGATCCTTGGTATGAATTATGTGCTTTACCGACCACTAACCTTGCGATGTTACAAATTTTATTATCTTTCCCGGTACGGTCTTATCAAATAGATACACTCAAGAGATGAATAATAATATGTTTCAAGCATTAGAAAATAACAATGACAATGCTGAAGATGTTAAATTTTTATTTGATCATACTCCAAGCTTTGCTAATGATGCCGTAAATACAACTGCGATTTGTTTTAGATATGCTGCTAATTTAGGGTTGCAGCCTATTGATTTATTAAATAATAATACTATTAATCGTATAATTGTATATACGGGCTTTACTATGGTATACAGTTGCAGGAGTAGTAGAAGAACAAAGTAAAGTTACAAATTTTATGCAAAATAAATTAATTAAATTTTGGCATGATAAAATTGTACCGGCTTTAATTGAGCATAAGCAATTTACAGCTGAAGAAATTAAACCATATTTTCAGTTACTATATAAACATTCCAAAACAGATAAGAATACGCAAATAAAACTTCAGGCAATAATATAGATTTTAACAATATTGAATCAGACATTAGTATCTATCATGGATAGAAGAGGACTGCTATATGTTCGGCAATAGCCACACTGATTTTGGATTATATCTGTTTTTATTTTCGTAATCCAGCATTAGAATTTTATGAAGATTCAATGTTTTATGCATCAACTTCTGTTAAATTCATGCGTCTTGCTTCTTTATATTAGTATCAACATATTATGGCAATAAAGTTATAGAAAATATCACCAACAAAACATTAACTAATGATGTGTTTTTTCAAAAGTTTTACTATAATGATACGGCAAGATTGACCCTAGCGATAGTACCTTTAATAATGTTTGAGTCTATTAAAGATTTAAAATTCTTAAGTTTTGCAACTTTCATAGATGTTTTAACAACTGTTATATCGGATTTCAATGTCGGCAAGGCAATGAGTAGTGCAGGCAAGAATATTGCCAAGAAAACCGCTACTACCCTTACTTGGCTTAATAAGGTTACCTCAGGCACAAACGATGATACAGTTATTGATATTGATCCTACAGAAGAAGTACCATGCTTAGAGGTTTTGTGGACACTGCTAATTGATTTGCTATTTTGCAGCAAAAAATAGCCAAAATTAAATCTTTTTAGAAATGTCCACAAAACCTCTATTAAGGTTGTAAAATTTACGTTATTTAATGTGCTCTTCTCATTTCAAATATAATTGAATCTTCAGAATTAAGTGTTGCATATATTAAAAAAGGCGAGGTGACATAGGACTGCACTTCGCTATGCATAAAAGCTTGGTACATTATCAATCTCTAAAGTAAAGTTTTTGCTATATTCAAGCAGTTTTTGAGCAGCTTTTAAGTGTATCAAATAACCTGTAGTTGTATTAAAGTAACCACCATGACCTATCTTCTTTAAATACGGATTATTGTAAATATTATAAAATATTTTGTTTTTAGCATGTGACAAGGACAAATAAATTAAATCCCAATCGGTAGGTAAATGCTTAAGCATTGTTAAAAATTTATTACGGAAATCGTCATTTAGTATAGCATCATCTTCTATTATTAGGGCATAAGGTATATTGTCTTTAACCATTTTAAGCCAAATTTCTCTATGGTTACAATAACAACCGAGTTCACCTGCAGTTAAAGTATGATTTAATATTTTGCTATCGGAATAATAATTTATATTTTCCGAAGGACAAAGTACAGTATAACCGTTATTAAGGGATAAAAGAGCAGGGTTATTTTTCTAATCCGGTAAATCTTTTTCCCCCTGAATCTGTTATAGATAAATTATAACCGTTTCTTCAAGTGGAGCAAGAACCTATTTGATAAGTTTTTAAAAATATAAAAAGCAATGATAAACAAATAATTATAATTGATATTATAAAAATAGTTTTTAATTTGTATTTAATAGAGGTAATTTTTTTCTGAAGCCGGTACAATCTATATATCTTATAATATTTTTCATCATCTTTATCAACAGGAATAATATAATTATATAAATCTTCTTCTGAATAATCTTTAACAAATATTACTGAATTAGGGTTTACATCTTTTATATAACTTTTATCTGCATAATATATAATAGGTACTGCTCCTGCTAAATAAGCTTGAAAAGGTTTTGTAGTAACATACCCCTCAGATGTTTTATTTTCAAAAGCAATAACAAATTTACATTTAGATAACCATTCACGAGTTTTTTCTTTTGGTATAATTGTAGATTCAGTATTTAAATATTTACTGCCGCTTACTACTTTTTTATACAGCGATAATTTATGAAAAAATCGATTTCTTGCTATGCAGCCGTCGTTCTCAGGATCTTCTATACCGTTAGAGACTAAGAAACAAGCAAAATACGTTTTGTTCCGATTGTATTTTGAGTGTTTATATTCAAGTACTGATGTCATACAATACATATAATATAAAGGTATTCTTATATAATTTGGATGATCTATATAATCAAAACCTATAGATATATCATAATTTTCTAGCTTTGGTCTAACCGATTCACAAAAAATATCTTTATACTATCGTTATTACTAATAGTTCTTTGACCAAAAACACTATCAATAATAAGGTCATAATTGTTATGATCTATAACAATTGTTTGTCCGTTTTCTTCAATGATTTCTTTTATCATAGGTACTCGTCTATTGTAAAGCCCGGCCAAATATTAATAAAACTCACTCTTATAGCATGTTTGTTTTCTTTTTTAGGAGCTTTAATCTTATATGCTTACACATAGTAATAATATGGCTATACAGATTATGGAAAGTTTTTTTAACATTTAAATTACCTATTACGAGAAAAATTTATTTATAATTTTTCTGCTATTTGTGGTGGATTTTCTGCTTCCACTTCAATAATCTCAGATTTAGAGGAAACGATTTGATAACGCTCTAAGGTAGCCGGCATGGCTTTATTCCCTGAATCAATACCGAGTTTTTGAATATTCTTTACTCTTGACATAAAATTACGATTAAACGAAGCAGCAAATTTATCGTAATTAGTAACCATATTATACAGGTTATTACCGATCTTTTGAGAATAATCTGCCATAGTACCGATGGAGTTTAATAGCTTTCTCACTTCTTCAATGATTACCTTATAATTTTCTGAGCGGCGATGATCGGTAATTTGAAATTTTGCAAATGATAGCATATTCATAAGGCCGCTAGGTCCTACCGGAAAGATATTACAGCCCCAAGCTTTTTGTAAAAATTCAGGGTCGGCTGCAATAACTTTCTCAACCGCTTGTTCAGTCGGCAAAAACATTAAAGTAATAACATTGTTAAAGCTCTGATCCTTTTTGTTTAGATTAGTTAAAATATTTGCGGCATATTCTTTATTCGCCAAAGATTTTAAATGGTAATTCATAGTTTTATTAAGACTCATGTTATTATCTTGTTCGTCTACAAGAAACTTTGAAGCTTTAGAATCAATAACCATTAAATTACCGGAAGGAAGAAAAATGAGCGCATCAGGTCTTAGCTTTCCGCTATCTAATGTAGTTAGACCGTATTGCATAATGAAATCTAAATTAGGACGTAAGCCCGAAGATTTTAAGATATTCTCAAGGGTAATCTCAGCAAGTAGCCCCGCTCCGATCGGAGAAAGCAGAGACTGTTTTATCAAATCAACCGTACCTTTTGATTGCTCTATATCTTTATTTAATGTTCCCA
Source organism: Candidatus Rickettsia barbarica (assembly GCF_041477405.1). Classification (NCBI taxonomy): domain Bacteria; kingdom Pseudomonadati; phylum Pseudomonadota; class Alphaproteobacteria; order Rickettsiales; family Rickettsiaceae; genus Rickettsia; species Candidatus Rickettsia barbarica. The sequence continues at coordinate 193,537 of NZ_JBEWYL010000001.1, forward strand.
CCATCGTAATTAACCGTTCAAACTCACTATTAAATTTTCTTGAAGCAGTAGCGATATTTTTCTCGGCTAGCTCTCTTGCCACCGTGTTTTCCATTTTATGTATCGCTATTAATTGTTTAGACAAATCTTGACCTAAATCAAATAACGCAGCTTTAGCCGATGAAAATGACTCTTCTCTTATTTTTTCTGAATCCTTAATAGTCTGTGCTTGATATTCTATTTTACACTGCAATTGCTCAATTTTCTGTAAATATCCTATCTTTTCTTGATTTAATAATTGGTTGTTATTGCTAATTTCTAGATTCTGTTCTGATAAAAATTGTAGCTGTGTCCTTAAGGTTTGAGTTTTTACATAAAACCAAATTATTAGCGCTAATAAAATAAGTAGAGTAGTTATAATAGTGGGTAATAAATAAGGCATAGAATGAAGCAAAGTTTAATGTTAAATAATACTAAAGTACCGCATAATTTGCACTAATTATTTTGGTATTGCCTAGAAAAGGTTGATATAGTCATTGTGAGTTACTGCAGGTGTTGTTGCATGGCTCGTTTTATGTCATGCCTGCGCAGGTCTTGTTGTGTGGACCGAAAAACCCGTTCGGTGTTATGCAGTGACTTGACCACGATATCCAAAAACACAACTTAAAATACTAAAATTTTAATGTTTTAAACTGGATTCCGCGATCAAGTCGCGGGATGACAATTAGGAAACTGGTCCACGCAACAAAGCATTCTCGCTTTCGTGGGAATGACATCGGAAGGCTAAACTATAAAACAACTTTTTCTAGGCAATGCTCAATTTCAATACTACAAGTAAGACTATTTCGATATTAGCCTATAATATTTTTATAAACTTATAGAAATATTATAATGGATAGGTTATATAAAAAGCAAGTTGAAGAATATCTAACAAATTACGGTAAGCTTGTATTTATAAGCGGAGCAAGGCAAGTAGGAAAAACTACAATATCAAAACAAGTAATTAAGCCTAATCCTAATTCAATTTACCTAAATTGGGATTATCTAGAAGATAGAAATAAAATCTTAAACAAACACACCGAACTTTTTAAAAATCTACTTTCTACTATATCCGATAAGAAACCGTGCTTAATATTAGATGAAATTCATAAATATAAAGATTGGAAAAATCTTGTAAAAGGATTTTATGATAAATTCGGAGAAAATATTGAATTTATTATAACAGCTAGTGCCAAATTAAATATATATAAAAAAGGCGGTGATAGCCTAATGGGACGTTATATAAGTTTAACCGTGTATCCGTTATCGGTATCTGAAATAGCTAAAAATTTTGATAATGACATTGATTATATAAAAAGCCCCAAAAATATCACTATAGATGAATGTGAAGCTTTAATAAATTTTGGAGGATTTGCAGAAAGTTATTTAAAAGTAACTGCTAAATTTCATAGAATATGGAGTAATCAAAGATTCGAGCAATTATTTAGAGAAGATGTAAGAAATACTGAAGATATCAACAATATTTGTGCGTTAGAATTACTTGCTAGCATTATAAATGAGTAAGCAGGCTCATTTATAAGCTATACCTTGCTAACAAAGTTAGAGTTTCAGACCAAACAATAAGAAGATGGCTCTCTTTGCTAGAAAAGCATTAGTATTGTTTTGCTATCACACCTTGGTCTAAAAATGTTGTAAAAAGTTTGATAAAAGAGCCCCAAATTTACCTTTGGGATTGATCGCAAATAAAAGATATAGGAACGAGATTTGAAAATCTTGTAGCTTCTCACCTTTTAAAAGCCGTATATTTTTGGAACGAAACAGGGCTTGGTGATTTTGGTTTATACTATCTGCGTGATAAACAAAAACGTGAAGTCAATTTAGTAATAACAAAAGATAACCAACCGTGGATTTTAGTGGAAGCAAAAGTAAGTGACTCAACCGTTTCTTCAAGCTTAAAATATTTTCATGAATTACTTAACCCTGAGTTTAGTGTTCAAGTAATTCAAAATAAACAAGCTATTTCGGACTCTTGCTTTTGATAAACCGGGTTTATGAATAGTACCGGCTATTACTTTCTTATCTCAACTTGTTTGATATGAATTTTTGCAAAAAAGTAATCTAGGCAAATGTAAATCATATGACTATTTCGTTGCTTATATCGAAATAGTCATTACCAATTCGACATTTAATGATAAGCTGTATCCTCGCACATACCACTAAATGTAGCTGAATTGACTATATTCACTTTATCTTCTAGCGGTCCGAGTGGCTGAGCCGGTTTTAACAATTCCGGCGTTAATATAAATTTAGTTTTTTTCTCGATATTCGATAAAAAAGGTAAATGTAAGCTATGGGGCTGCTCTATCACTGCATACTTATCCCATTCTGGATATTGCCTATTTAGATTTTCTATAGGATCAGTGGGACCGTAAACCTCTATACTACCGAATTTATATTTTTTTAAAGGATATAATTCATTATCATAAAATGAACTCTTCGGATACTTATTTCGAACCGCTAAATTAGTATATATAAATTTGTTTTGTTCTTTATGAAAAATGAAAATATCTAAACAAGCTTTTTTGCATATATTATAAGCTCTCTTATAGGAAACAGTATAACCGAGTTGTTCAAATTGCGGTAATATTTGTTGCAAACGTATTTCGTCTTCATGCATAATGCCGATATCTAAATCATCGTCAAAAGGAATTATGCCTTGATGTCTAACGGCTCCAAGCAGAGTGCCGCTGTCTATCCAATAATTAATATTATTCTTACCAAGTAGCTCATGAGTGTCTTTCATTAACTGATAAAGGGCAATAGCTTTTTTCTCGCTAATCCTGTATTTTTTTACTTGTTCATCACTTAAGGTTACATATCGCCAGTCATGTTCTAATATATAAGCATAAAAAAATATCCCGGCAAATATAATTAATATTAAACCTATAATATTTTTAAAGGATAATATTGACTTTAATTTTATCATCTTTCATCTCAAATTGTATTTCTTCTGCCGATGTGACGTTTTTTAAATCTTCTGCTAATTCTGCAGATAATACTATGCCGCTAACTTCAAGCAATTTTATTGGAGTTTTTATAGATAGATTCTTCTCAGCTTTGAATTTTCTGACGATATCTAGTATTTCAAGCAGCCCTTCTGCTCCTTTTGCATTGATTTCATAATTTAAGTCACTGTAATTAACCCAGCTACCTTTAACATGAATAGAATTTTCACTATATAATATTTGGTATAATTCTTCGGTAATATGTGGCATGAAAGGTGCAAATAGTTTCAGTAACGTTTGCATAACATGATATAAAGTTAATATGCTACTATATTGTCCTTGTGGATTTTTGTGTTCCTCATCATAGCTTCTTGTTTTGCTTATTTCTAAATAATTATCACACAATACCACCCAAAAGAATTTTTCCGTCAGATGCATAGCATTTGCATATTCGTAGTTTTGTAACTCATTTGTAGCTAGCTTAACTAATTCCACTAGTTTATTAACCATCCATTTATCAAACTCGTTAGTGATTTTTTCTTTAATATCGAGTAAACTCGCTTTTTTATCTTCACCTTTCAGTTTATCAAAATGTATAAAAACAAATTTAGCAGCATTCCATAGCTTGTTAACAAGCCTTTTGCCGTTTTTCATAACGTCTTCAGAATAGGTGGTATCAGCACCTAGCTTTGCATTTGCCGACCAATAACGTATCACGTCGGAACCATATTGTTCTAACAGTTTTTCAGGAACTAAAACATTGCCCTTAGATTTTGACATTTTACTTCGATCTTCAGCTAAACACCAACCGTTTACCATGATGTTTTTCCACGGCAAAGTATTTTGGTGTAAATGAGCTTTTAAAATAGTATAGAACGCCCAAGTTCTGATAATTTCATGTGCTTGAGGTCTTAAATCCATCGGAAATAATTTATCGTGCCTATCTTTATTAACAGCGAAGTCGTCAGAAATCCCATGAGTAGAAAGTTGAGGCGAAACGGAACTTATTGCCCAAGTATCCATTACGTCATAATCAGGTTCTACTTCTTCTTTACTATAACCCATAGGTAAATCTTTTAACGGATCGATAGGTAGCTGCGTAACATCGGCATATAAGATTTTTCCTTCCTCACCTACTCTTTTAGAGTACCAAACAGGGAAAGGCACACCAAAATAACGCTGCCTACTTATACACCAATCCCAACTAATGGCATTAATCCAATTCTCTAAACGAATCTTCATATTTTTAGGATGCCAATTTAACTCATTCGCTCTTTTAAGCAATTCTTCTTTATGTGATATAGTTTTAATGAACCATTGCGGTACAGTTAGTATCTCAAGAGGAGCACCTGACCTCTCGGCACATTTAACGGTATGAGTGATGTCTTCTTGTTTAATAAGCAACGCTTGTTCTTTTAAAATATCTATTATTTTTGTTCGAGCTTCTTTAATTTTCAACCCATCTATAGAAGTTTCATGTTGGAAGTCTATTGTACCTTTTTTAGTGATAGTAGTTTTTAAAGGTAGATTATGCGTCTTCCACCAAGTAATATCCGTTTGATCACCAAACGTACAGCACATTACCAGTCCCGTGCCTTTATCTTGTCGTACTAAAGGGTCAGCAAGCAGTGGAACTTGCTCATTAAAAAGTGGGGTTATAGCTGATTGACCTGCTAGATGCTTATAACGTCCATCGTCAGGGTGATAAAATACGGCTACGCAAGCCGGTAATAGCTCAGGTCTGGTAGTGGCTATAGTAAGCGGGTCTCCTTGCTCGGTTTTAAACGTAATATAATTCATGAAAGAGGTTTTTTCCTTATCCTCAATATCGGCTTGGGCAAGAGCTGTACCATCTACTGGATCCCATAAAATCGGTTGATTAGTACGATAAATTTCTTCTTTTTGTACTAAATCAAGAAAAGACATTTGTGATATTTTTCGTGATAATGGACTAATAGTTTGGTACTCTAAACTCCAATCAACCGATAAAGCTATTTGGTTCAATAGACTTCTAAACTTTTCTTCTTCACTTTCTACTACCTCTTCGCAAATTTTTATAAATTCAGATCGATCCATATTATAAGCTTTGATCTGTTTCTGCTTTTCAACAAGTCTCTCGGTCGGTAGCCCGTTATCGTCAAAACCCATAGGATAAAAGATATTTTTACCCATCATACGCTGAAAACGTACAATAAAGTCGGTTTGCGTATAGCTATAAACATGACCGATATGTAACTGCCCTGAAACTGTTGGAGGCGGAGTATCGATTACATAGGTTTCTTCTTTTGCAACGTTTGGATTATAAGCATAAATTTGTTTCTCTTGCCAAATTTGCTGCCACTTTTTTTCATTTTCGGTAAAATTATAATTTTTTGGAAATTCTTTCATAGATTTTGTAGTTGATTCAAGAATATTATTATAAAGATTATATGTGATTATGACAATAGATGCTTTTCTTTGGGAGGATGGATATTTAGGATTTGTGCAAGTGGTGCTTGCATGATTAAGTACTTATTTACAATTGAGCGAACGAAAGTTTCTTGAAGACCTGTAATTTTAGCAATAACAGGAATTTTAAAGCCCTGACTGAACATTTCCTTCGCTATAATTACTGCCTTATTATGTTCGCCCTCAGCTTTGCCTATCTCAATACCCTGGCACCTTTCCTTCATCTCTATATGTATCAGCGATAGTTTTCATAATAGTATCCTTATCTTGCGGTAATAGATGTGCATCCAATACTTCTACTAATTCCGGTTGTTTTTGTGTTGATAATTTTGCGTTAGTATACCATAAGAAGGATCTTAGGTAAATATAACCTTTTTCTTTATCCAATATTATAATATGCTTAAACTCTGTTAAAAACTTCTCCCATAGTTTTATCATATCCTGCATATTGGATATGCTGTATCATATATTCTAGCATACCTAAATGTTTTTTCTTGACGATTTCATCATCTGTCATAGCTTGCAAATCTACTAATTGATAATCTTCCTCCATTAATTTCCTTGCCATCACACTATCAGTAAATAAACTCCACAGATTTCTTGGAGCATTATAAATTTCTTTACCGTTGCAAATAACTAAATTATAGACTAGCGGTAATTTATCCTTTCCTTGCTTATGTCTTTCACATAATAATAGTGTATATTTCCATAACCGCAAAGCCGTCCAATAATCAATTGTTGATTGGGCCTCTACTAATACATAAACAAATGCTTCTTCTTTATTATTGGTGCTAATTTTATATGTTATATTACTATATTTCTTATTTAAAGATTCCTCAATGTAGCTTTCTTGTTCTACCGTTATTTTTGATAAATCTACTATTAAAATCATCGGGTAAATAATATTACAAAAATTCTTCTGCTGCTACTGGGTCGTTCATTATTATTTTTACTAATGAATCATGTTTTAATTTTTTAGCCATAAAAATCTAGTAGCTTTATTTCGTGGCGTATTGTATCTTAAATTATCTATAATGTCCATATTTATTTAAATTTAAAGTTTAATATGCTAATTCTAGACAAACTTTTGCTTACCTTAAAATTAATGCGTGCAGATAAGCTGGTAGCTTATTTGCTGGTTTTTTTTCCTGCTTTATTTGGGTTACTGCTTGCAAACCCCTCAAGAACGGAGTTAATACATTTATTACCGTTATTTATTTTAGGTAGTATAACAGCTAGAAGTAGCGGGTGTATTATTAACGATATATTTGATAGAAAATTTGATAAGCATGTCGCAAGGACTAAAGAGCGACCTTTAGCTAGCAAGGCTTTATCTGTTTCTTATGCTATTTTGATACTCTTGATTCTTAGCGTTATCTCACTTTGTATTTTGCTACTTTTAAACAAAACAGCTATATATATAGTTTTTTTTGCGGTAATAATGATTAGCCTATACCCGTTAATGAAACGTATCACGTATTTCCCGCAAATCTTTTTGGGATTTACATTTAAGCTAGGGGCCTTAATAGCTTATGCGGCAGTTCAGGATACACTTGATATAGCAGCGATTATTATGTATTTAGCATGCTGTTTTTGGGCCATCGGTTATGATACGATTTACGGATATATGGATATAAGAGATGATAAGAAAATAGGAGTGAAATCGTTAAGTATATATTTAGAGAACAAGCATTCTAAGCTTTGGCTTTATATATGTTATATAGGTTTTATATTGTTATTTATTCTAGCAACAAAAATGGCTAACCATAATATCGACTATTTACCTATTTTAGCTGCTTTAATTTTACTGATATTACAAGTAGCAACTCTTGATATTGAAAATCCTGCCAATTGTATGACAAGATTCAGAGCTAATAATTATATCGGATTAGTTTTGAGTATGGTGTTTTATTAAATTCTTTTCCTAATAACAGTCTTGTTAGGGATTAGATAATGTTCTTGATGTGTCATTCCTGCGAAAGCAGGAATCCATAAAAATAACATTAATATTGCTGTAAGTATTACATTTCTAGTAAAAAACATATAAGCATTTAATTTTTATATGTTTTACTGGATTCCTGCTTCCGCAGGAATGACATTGACCCGTGCAACAACTCCTCTAACAGCCCATAAAGTGACCATCGATATTGCGGTTATATAAACCGCAATTGATAAAGAGTTGCTGGTTACATACCATAGCATTAGGCAGATTGACGGAGTAAGACGTCCGATTAATGAAGCACCTATACTACTGCCGATACCGACTAACATATATTTATCGGCAGTTTTAAATAAATCATTTAGCCAGCAGTTCAAAGGTGCCAAGAACCCGACACCGAGTATTATAATCCAAATACGTACAAAATTAACATACCATATAGATGCATTATTCAAGCAGAGCCATAAAGGAATTATGCTTAAACTCATTAAAATAAGAGTACCGTTTAGTATTTTAAGGTAATGTAGCTTTTTTGTTAGATGCCCTATTATCGGAATCATAATCATATCAAAAATCAGAAACTCAGTATTAAATTTCATCATTATTTCGAGTGATATATCAGTGATAAGCGGAATAAAACTATTCAAAAAGACGAAAGGTACTATATAAGTCATATATGAGAAACCTATGGCAAAACTAATGCATAAGATACTTAGTTTACAGTTCCAAATTGTAGTTAAGTCTTGTAATAGTGATGATACTACGTCATTGCGAGGAGAGGACCCAGGTGTCATCCCGTGGCTTGACCACAGTATCCAAAAATTACGTAAAGTAATTTTATCTTTTTTATTGGATCCCGTGGTCAAGCCACGGGATGAAAATGAGGGTTTGACTACAATATCCTCACGCTTTCTTAAAAAATGACCTATCAGTGCTGTAAGTCCGCCAAATATGAAACATAAACGCCAATATGTATTATACTCTACATTTAAAACTATAGTACTGATAAATGAAGCAAGAATAATACCGACCATAGTAGATGTTTGATAAAGGTAAGAAGCTTTAAGCGCTTTTTTTTCTTCTTTATTCTCTAAAATAAATAATTTAGCAATGGTACATTCACCCTCGGAATATACTCCTTGCAACGTTCTAAGCAACACTAATAATAGCGGTGCAAGCCAGCCTATTTGAGCATGTGAAGGTATTAAACCGATTAGGCTCGTTGTTAAAGCAACGCCGATTAAAGAGTAAGATAAAGCAAAAACACCGCCGTATTTTTTAGCAATTACGCCAAAAAAATAAGAGCCTATGAGACGTGTAAATAAAGACGTAGCAAGAACACTATAGGTAAGTATTAAAGCAACGACTTTATCATGATTCGGAAAAAAAATACCAGCAAGTAGCGGAGCAAGAAACCCATAAAGTGCAGTATCGAAATGATCCATCGCATTACCGATTAGGATCGAAAAATCCCTTTTACTTAATGCATTACTCATATATTAATAATTTAAAATTTATAATGGATTATACTCGATGAATTTGGAACATTGGTGACAATGTCTTTGTAAGTCCTCGGATGCTGAACGTTTAATATACGCTCTGCTCCTCGGCTTACAGACCGATTACTCTTTTCCAAGTTGATCTTCGTATAACAGCGCTTCGTTTTGTAGGAGTATATAAGTATGTAATCTTCCTTGTAAATATTTTTTTAAGAGATATGATTATAAAGTTATAGCTTAAAGTAATTGTAATGAATGAATAAATAATTTGAAACAAGGAAAGTTTATTACATTTGAGGGAGGGGAAGGGATAGGCAAATCTACTCAATCTCAAATGCTCTATGAATATTTACAATCTCAAAATACTCCCGTTATTTTAACTCGTGAAGTCGGTGGTACTATTGTAGCCGAAAAAATGCGTGAAATTCTAGTACAGGAAGAATTACTACCCATGTCTGAGCTATTACAAGCTATGGCAGCACGTTATGATCATATGGCACGGAAAATTATACCAGCTCTACAAGAGGGACATATTGTAATATGTGATAGGTTTATTGACTCAACTGTATGTTATCAAGGATTAGAGCTAGAAAACGGCATAGATTTAGTTTATAATCTGCACAAAACTTTAATGCCTTCTCTTATGCCGGATATTACGTTTTTTATTGACGTAGAGCCGGATACTGCTATTAAGAGAGTCAATTCACGAAATATGAACAATAAATTTGACATAAGAGGTATAGATTTTTATAAAAAAATCTATTATTGCTTTAAAGAATTAAGTAATAGATTTCCTGAGAGAATAAAAACAATTAAAGCTTCAGATTTAAGTTCACTTGAAGTACATGAGTTAATAAAAAAGCATTTATGAACAATACTTACTACATTACTACCCCTATATATTACGTTAACGATATTCCCCATATCGGTCATGCTTATACTAGCGTTGCAAGTGACGTAATCGCTCGTTTCATGCGACTGCGAGGTTTCGATGTAATGTTTTTAACAGGTACTGACGAACATGGGCAGAAAGTAGAAAAAGCAGCTATTAATAAAAATATTGATCCACAAAAATTTACCGATCAAACATCCGAGAGTTTTCGTCATCTGATGACTGCTATGCATATTTCCAATGATGATTTTATCAGAACAACGGAACACAGACATAAAGAAGCTGTAGCTGTTTTTTGGCAGAAATTACTAGATAACGGCACTATTTATGAAGGTTTTTATGAAGGGTGGTATGCAGTGCGAGATGAGGCTTTTTTTGATGAGTCGGAACTTACGAGGGACGGTTTAGCACCGACGGGTGCTCCAGTTGAATGGGTTAAAGAGCCTAGCTATTTCTTTAATCTTTCAAAATGGCAGGATAAATTGCTTGAGTTTTATGAAGCAAACCCTGATTTTATCAGACCTATATCAAGGCGTAACGAAGTAATTAGCTTTGTTAAATCGGGGTTAAAAGATTTATCGGTATCGCGTACTACTTTTAACTGGGGAATAAAAGTACCAAATAATGAAAAACATGTAATTTATGTTTGGCTTGATGCACTGGCTAATTATATTTCAGCACTCGGTTATCTTGACGAACAAAGTAATTACAATAAGTTTTGGCCGGCTGATTTACATGTAGTCGGTAAAGATATCTTGCGTTTTCATGCCGTCTATTGGCCTGCTTTCTTAATGGCTGCAGAAGTTCCGCTGCCGAAAACAATTATGGCTCATGGCTGGTGGACGAGTGAGGGGCAGAAAATCTCTAAATCTCTTGGTAATACCATTGATCCGATTAAGTTAATTGATGAATTCGGTGTTGATCAAGTTAGGTATTTTCTGATGCGTGAAGTAACTTTTGGTGCGGACGGCAATTTTGCTCGTAGTAATTTAATTACCCGTATTAATAGCGAGTTGTCAAACAAAATAGGTAATTTATTACAGCGTATTACATCTTTTGTTTATAAGAATAATGACGCCAAAGTGCCTTTGCTTACGCAAGGTGTTATAGATAAAATATATGAGCTACCGATTTTAAAAACCGCAAGTAAATTTGTCGAGCAGAATATTTTATTGATGGACAAAACAGAGATTAATAAAATTCTTGAAAATATTATTAATTTGGCCGAAGAGGCAAATATCTATATTGATAGCGAAGCACCCTGGAATTTGAAAAAAACCGATCCAGATAAAACGTTAGAAGTGTTATACGCTTTACTAGAAGTTTTACGCTATATTGCGATAATGCTTCTGCCTTTTATACCGAGTTCAGCAAATAAAATGCTTGATCAGTTAGGGGTAAATAAAGAAGAACGTCTGTTTAAGCATTTAATACGTGATTATACTTTAACAGCGGGTAGCAATATTTTAGAACCTACCATAATATTTCCAAAATTTGAATAGTGTGTCATACCGTGGCGAGACCGCAGTATGACACACCTACTAAGAGTATAATATGTTAATAGATTCACATTGTCATCTTAATTTACGTAGTAACTTGTCATCCCGCGACATAGATACCGTAGTCAAACCATGGTATGACGCAGTGCTTTTAGATTCTGTCATTCAAAGAGCATTAGAAAATAATGTGCAGTATATGCAAACTATCTGCACTAAAATTGAAGATTTACCTATTATTTTAGAGATAGCTGAAAAATATGCAAATGTTTTTGCGAGTGTTGGGGTGCATCCGTGTGAAGTGAATTCTTTTATTAGTCATTGCGAAGCACTGCAAGTGCTGTGGCAATCTCAGGAAGCTTGGACAAGATTGCTACCTCAAGACTACGTCTTTCCGAACTCAGATGCTGAGGCAATTATTATGCTAACCCAGCATCCGAAAATTATCGGAATCGGTGAAACGGGGCTTGATTATTATCATCAGCCTTACGATCAAAAATTACAAAAAGATTTGTTTGTAGCACATATACATGCGGCGTCTAGTACACGTCTGCCTGTTATTGTTCATACAAGAGAAGCAGACGAAGATACTATTGACATTTTAACCTCAGAAATGCGTAACAGCACATTTCCAGGTTTAATACATTGCTTTACCTCTTCAAAAAATCTAGCGGCAAAAATGCTAGATATCGGTTTATATATTTCAATGTCAGGGATTATAACTTTCAAGAATGCTACTGATTTACAAGAAATAGTCAAATATATACCGCTTGATAAGTTATTAATAGAAACCGACACTCCTTACTTAGCTCCTACGCCTATGCGAGGCAAACAAAACGAACCGGCATTTATTAGGTATGTCGCTGAAAAAGTTGCCGAACTCAAAAATATAACATCAAAAGAAGTAGCAAATGTTACTACTCATAACTTCAAAACATTATTTTTTAAATTTGAAAAATATATAAATAATACTTTATAAAAACAGCAAGTTTGATAATTTAAAGTTGAAATTTTTTAAAATAATATGTATATTTTATAGTATTTCAATTATTAGTACATTTGATATGGAATTTAATCGCAAAAATACCATCATTGGTTTTTTCAAAGCACATGAAGATCAGAAATTTACCTCTTATGGTATAGCTGAATGGTTTGTAGAAAATCACATTGACTAAGCAAGACTCAAGCAGAAAAAGATAAGGAGATTATAGGAATTGATGCAGGTGCAATTAGCAGTAGTAAGCTTTCTGCTGAACGAAGACAAGAACCTAATATTAGAATAAAACCTAAGCTAAAGTTTTATTATTCGCAAAACCCTGATTACTATGTCAATAATGCACAAGCCACAGAACCTAAAATAAATGCAAATAAAGAAGATAAAATAACCGCAGTGTAAGTATGTGATGATGCACTGGCATTATATCTTCAAAACAAATTGAAGATGCATAATATGCCTATTAAGCATAATTTTTCTTCAAATAAACAAGGCACTAAAGGTAATAATAAATGGTTACCCCAGATTGGGTAGGTATGGAAGTTCTTAATGAAAAGTGGAGTTTACTAATTAAAGATTGTGCTAAATATTATGCATGAAAACAAGTAAGGTTTTGGTCTTTTGAAGCAAAAAAAATTATCAATCGTAGTAATTTACGAGAATCTTTTTTCAGGCTTTATCAAATTTCTCATGTGCACATTATAGTTATTTAGTTGCTGCTGATTTAATTGAAAGTAGATAAAATGATACTAGGCATGGTATAGGATTTATTTTAGTAGATATAGAAAATCCTGAAGATAGTAAAATATCAATTCCTGCTAGAGAAAGACCAGAAATAGATTGGAATATGGCTAATAGGTTAGCAGAAGAGAATAAAGATTTTGAAAATTATATAAATAATATTGATACAGTCTATAAAAAACAGAAAGTAAATGATAGTATTTGGTTTAATATTTAATGATCACGTAAATAAAATTCCTAAGCAAAATAAGAAGAAAAAATAAACATATTTATATATAGACCATTATTATTACGCATTTATAAAAATTTAAGCAGTGAGTCCTAAAATTAATGTACTGAGAATTTTTAGTGTTAAACTAAATTTATATTAATTATTTTTAAATTTGTGGATAAATTATAATTAACTGTGATTTAAGTACTAATTATACATATTATATGTTAGAGGGGCTTAGAGCACAAATTGCTCCAATGCGTTTAGGTATAAAAATTCTAAAAGAAGCATATTAACATGAGATAACGGTTTTGCAAGAATTATGCATGCTTATTTAACGCTTTGTGAACGCATGACTAGAAAATATGAAAAACCCGAATTTAATAATCCTTGAAACAATTATTGATGATAAAACCTATAACATTAATGGAAAAGTTATACTAAAAAAGTCTTTTTGTGAACTAAGGCATTTTCAGAAAATAGGTTTTAAAAAAGAATTACCTCAATTATTAATAGTAGCACCCATGGCCATGGCGGGACATCACGCTACTTTACTTAGAACAACAGTACAAGAATTATTACTGTATACCGGTATTTATATTACAGATTGGACGGAAGCCAGTTATATGTGCTGCTTGAAGCAAGGCATTTTGATATGGATGATTATATTGATTACGTAATGGAGTTTATCAATTTTATAGGACCGAATGTTCATACTATGGCAGTTTGCCAACCTACTGTTCCATTGCTTGCCGCCATTAGCTTAATGTCGGAGAGTAATAGTCCAAATGTGCCGAGTTCGATGATTTTGATGGGCGGCCCTATAGATGCTAGAAAAAATCCCACGGTAGTTAATGAATTCGCTCAAAGTAAAAGTTTAGAATGGTTCTGCCAAATGGTTACAATGCAGGTGTCGCCAAACTATCCTGGTTTCCTCCCACTTGCCGTCTTTATGGGTTTAAACTTATGTTGTCATATAGATTCACATTTAGAATTATGGCAAAGTTTATTAAATTCTGACTATAAAAAAGCCGATCATACTATTAAATTTTATTATGAGTATTTAGCAGGTATGGATATGCCGGCAGAGTTTTACTTACAAACTATAGATGAAGTATTCTAACAATTTTCGTTAGCAACAGGTAAATTAGTTTCTGAGAAGCGTCCGATCGATTTAAAACATATTACTAAATGTGCTTTACTCGGTATTGAAGGGGAATTAGATGATATTGCAGTGGTAGGGCAAACAAAAGCTGCTTTAAAACTTTGTTCAAATATACCTGAATCAATGCAAAGATACCATTTACAAAAAGGGGCAGGGCATTACGGGGTATTTAGCGGAAGTAAATTTAAACATTGATAAAACTAATTTCAAGCCATCTAAACTTAAGGCAGCATAAAAATAGTCATTATGAGCGGACATTGCCTACGTGGATTGTTTTTTCCGTCATTGCGAGGACATTACGTAAGTAATTGACGCAGCAATGCAGTAAAAAATGCTGATTTACAGCATTTTTTTGTTATTTTTTCTGGATTGTCACGCTTCTTTCAGTCGCTCGTAATGACAGGGTGGTATCCACGCAACAATACCTTGCTGGAATTATATCGCAGCCATACAACAAGATCATAATTAAAGGAGAAGTGTGGTAATCTAATATTCAACTCTTATTAATCTTTTGAATTTCTTGTTGTTGCTGTTGTCTGTATTCTTCCGCTTTTTCTTCGATGTAATTAAAAAAGAAATAAGTAAAAGTTAAAAAACCGGTCAAAATAATACCAAATGTTATTAGTATTGCTTTAAGTTGCTTTCGTGAATCTTCTGCTTTTAACCTTTTCGCTTCTTCATCTATGTCTTCATCATTTTTGACTTCAGATATTATTGTTTGTTCTTCTGTAGTATTTTCCATGTTGTAACTCAACTAAAATGAACCTCTTTATTACTAAGCTGTTCCTATAACTTACAGATTGTTGAAGTGTATAAGATTAGCTATATTTGAATGATGAGGTTTAAACTCATAAAAATAGGATATATAAGCAATAACGCTATGTCAATAGCCTTGAATATTAGCGGTGTTCAACAAGGTTATACATATTATTATAATTTGAGTCTCCTAACATTGAAGTATTTAAAGTATCGGAGTAAGCAGCTGATAATATAGCATCATCAAAAGTGATATTAAGCTGTCCTGTATAGTCTTGAATAAAATTGTTAACAGTAGATTCAAAGTTTGTATATTTTTAGGATATGAATAAACAAGCTCTGTACATTCTGTATTTCCTCATTTACTTCCAATCAATGTTAATAACATAGAGTTATATTCATCTTGGGGGTGTTACGATTAATTATTTCGTAAGTTTTAGTAAGAATATAACAAGCTTCGTTATTTTCCTTCATAGTTTCTAATTTTATTTCTTCAGAAGATAAAATATTATTTAGAAAAGCTTTTTCATATATTTCATAATTCGGTGATGAATCAGATTTTCCGTTAAAAAGAGCAGTAAATAAGATTTTAGCTTTCTCTAGATCATTCATTTTTGATTTATCGGCGACCAAAAGACCGTTTTCATAGTATCGATAATTATGAAATTGTCAGGACCTTAATTTATTATTAGAACTAATGAAAGAGTTTGTAGTATTGCTTGTTACTACGTTTCCCTCGCAATAATTATAGTTTATATTCCGGTGTTTTACCTGTAATAAGGAATGCCAAGTACCAAGATCGTTCCAAGCAAAATCGGCTTTTATCATGACCATTCCCGAAATATATTCCATTATGGTATTATCTATAGAAATTGCTGCGATTTCATTATAAGCCTCATTGTCTATGGCCAAACTATTCTCATTTTTTACGGCAGTATTAAATGCTTTTTCTGCAATACAGAATAAATCAGGTTGAAGGTTCATTGCTAAGTTTAAGAAGAAGTTAACATCGTATACACAAATTCCTGAATTCCAAAAATATTCATTACTTTGAAAATGTTTGTTTGCTTGCTCTAATATAGGTTGTTCAATTAAATGATCAACTAGATAAACATTTTCTGCAATTGGTAATCCTGTGTTTATATATAGCCCTTGGCACTTATAACATTTATAGGAATATAGTGCAAATGCCGCATTAACATAATGTAAAGCTTTATTTATAGTATTAAGATAATTTGTATCATCCGCTATATGATGGTTTGAAGGTAGTAACACTACAATATCAAATCCTAGTGCTGTAGCCGATAATGCCGTAATAATGGCACAAACGGCAGTATTTTTTTGTAAAGGCTCGGTAATTAATGCTATTTCTACATCTATTTCTGCTGCTTGTTCTTTAGTGATTGATTAATATTTTTTGGAAGTAATAATAGTAGGTTGTCCTAAAAATTTATTGCGGTTTAATGTTTGCTGAAGTAAAGTTAGATCACTCAATATTTTTTTAAACTGTTTCGGTTTATCCTTAGATGCCAAAGGCCATAGTCTTTTACCGTTACCTCCTGCCATAATCACCGGTTTTATTAGATCCTTGCATAACCTCCTTCTAAAGGTAATTTGTATACCTTTGATACTTCAAGATTTGGTACGTTACATTTCAGGATTTGCCTGTGCTCAGGTATTTTTATACGCTGTACAGGCTCACCACTTATTTGACTCCCAACTCCTGAAGTATCTGCGATATACGTCGCTCCAATACTCGCACCCTCACTTACCTTTTTGTATGCTGCGGTGCTGCGTTTCATGTCTCCTTCAAATTCCTCTTTATAAGATAGGTTATGTAAGGAGTCTACTTTCATATATTTTTACAACTATTAATTGAATTAAATAATAAAGAGCTTTATAAATAGTTTTAAAAAATATGTCAAGTGAATTAACTATATTGGCAAGTTTTACAATAAAAAGTACTTCTGCCTGAATGCTTTATCTTGATAATAGTGCTAGAGCAGCTTAAACAACTTTGTCCCTCTCTACCGTAAACCTTAAGTTGCTTAGTAAAATAACCAGGTTTGTTATCGCCGTTTACAAAATCTTTAAGAGTAGTACCGCCGGCAGTTATAGCTTTAGTTAACACATCTCTAATCGCTTTAATTAAATTTTCTATTTCATCATCCCTTAAATCGTTACCTGATTTATCCGGATGAATTCTAGCTAAATGCAGACTTTCGGAAGCATAGATATTACCGATTCCGACTATAACTCTATTATCCATAATCAAGTTTTTTATTGGTATTTTTTTAGTTTGTAGCTTATCTTTTAGATATTCTAACGTCAATAAATCAGAAAAAGGCTCTATGCCTAAATCATTAAAAAATTCTTTTTCTAAGAGATCAGTCTTAAAACTATAAATCATACCGAATCGTCTAGTATCGTTGAAAATTAACTTTTCGCCGTTACTTAAATCAAAAATCACATGATCGTGTTTTTGAGTTTTATAATTAGCAGATTGCAGAGTAAATCTGCCGCTCATGCCTAGATGAACTATTAAAGAATAATCATTATTAAAATCTATAATTAAATATTTTGCACGACGCCTAACATCCAGTATATTAGTATTTAAGATTTCTGTAGCTAAAAGCGGGGATAGTTTATAACGTAAATTATCTCTTTTTAACTCTACATTTTCTATAATAAGCCCGATTAGCTTATCTTTTAGAGAGTTTTTAAGAGTTTCTACTTCAGGAAGTTCCGGCATTTGATACTAATATTTATAATAAAAAACTATGAACCAAACAAATTTTGGCTTTAAAAAAGTAGACTACACTAAAAAACAAGGCTTAGTAAATAACGTTTTTTCTAATGTTGCTGATAAGTATGATTTAATGAATGACTTAATGAGTTTGGGATTACATCGCTTATGGAAAGATGAATTTATTAGGCAAATTCCAAATCTTAACTCTCATATATTAGATGTTGCTAGCGGTAGCGGTGATATTGCTTTAAAACTTGCTAAAAAAGCAAGAGATAGAGTTAATAATATCTCTTTAACTTTAAGTGATATTAATGAAGAAATGTTAAAGCAAGCTAAGAAAAAAGCAATAGATCTGAATTTATTTCAAAAGCTTAAATTTACTGTAGCAAGTGCTGAAGAACTACCGTTTCCGGATGATAGTTTTGATTATTATACTATAGCATTCGGTATTAGAAATGTACCTGATATAAATAAGGCTTTAAAGGAAGCATGTAGGGTTTTAAAGCCAATGGGTAAGTTTATATGTCTTGAGTTTTCAAAAGTAAAGGAAGGGTACATAAAAGATTTCTATAAATTCTACTCATTTAATATTATACCGAGTATTGGTCAAATGATAGCAGGTAATAAAGAGGCATATGAATATTTGGTCGAAAGTATAGATTTATTCCCCTCACAAGACGAGTTTAGAATAATGATTAAAGATGCCGGTTTTGAGGAAGTCGGTTATAAAAATCTAAGTGGCGGAATAGTTGCTATCCATAGTGCGTATACTCAATGAACTTCAAAAATTGGCTACGTCGTTCTACAAGATCTGCGGTACTTACGTATTAAGTATACGCTCCGCTCCTCGACTTGTGAACTCCTTGCTCTTTTTGAAGTTGATCTTCGTATACTATTCTTTATTTTACTTCGGAGTATATAATAGATGATAAGTAATTTTTTTAATTTAATACGTATTTTTCGTATCATCAGTAAAAAGCAAATCTTAATTGATTCAAGAAGCCCTAAATATTGCAGGTTTATCGGTTATATATTAGCCTTATTTTTTGCTCCGGTCTCGTTAATAAAAAAATCACGGGAAGATTACGGCAAACGCTTAATAGATTGTTTAAGTGATCTTGGACCTATTTATATAAAATTTGGACAAACTCTTTCGACAAGAGCCGATTTAGTAGGAACAGAGATAGCAGGTTATTTAAGGTTACTGCAAGATAAGCTACCTCCGTTTGATGGTGGGGTGGTGAGAAGGTTGATAACGTCATTGCGAGGAGACATTTATGTCGACGAAGCAATCTCAGCAAGCAAACAAAAGATTGCCACGCAGTCTATGACTGTGAGCCATGACGCCCTCCCTTTCTTACACCTCGACGATACCCCCATCGCTGCCGCATCAATTTCGCAGGTACATAAAGCACAACTTATAACCGGTGAATATGTTGCCGTAAAAATTTTGCGTCCGGGTATTCATAAAAAATATAACAGAGATATTAAGCTGCTATATTTTCTTGCAAAAATTATCTCAAAATTTTCTAAAGCAAAAAGGCTCAAACCGATTAAAGTAGTCGATAAATTTCATGAAACTATGAAATTTGAGCTTGATTTACGTTTAGAGGCGGCAGCAGCTTCTGAGCTTACGGATAATATGCGAAATGATATTAACGTGATAATCCCTAAAATATATTGGGATTTAACATCAGAAAATATACTAACCACCGAGTGGTTAGACGGCACTTCTATATATGATACTTTGCTACTAAAGGAAATGGGGTTAGAGCCTGCGAAAATATCTCAGGATTTTGCCGTAATGTTTTTCAATCAAGCCTATAGAGACGGATTTTTTCATGCTGATTTACATGCAGGGAATATTTTAGTGAATAAGCAAGGTAAAATAATTTTACTTGATTTCGGTATTATGGGCAGACTTAAAGAAAAAGATCGTTTAGCCGTTGCCGAAAGTCTATTTGGCTTTTTAAGGCGTGATTATAAATTAGTTGCTAAAGTACATTTAAGAGCCGGCTATATCCCATCAAATACCGATTTAGCTTTATTCGCTCAAAGTTGTAGAGCAGTTACCGAGCCTATAGTAGGGACGCCCATAAAAAATATTTCTGTAGGTAAGCTGCTTGCACAGTTATTTAAAATCACGGAAGATTTTGGCATGGAAGTACAACCGGAGTTGTTGTTATTGCAAAAGACTTTAATAATGGTGGAAGGGATAGGCAGACAGTTAGACGGTAATGTTAATATGTGGCAGCTCGCCGAACCTTGGATTAAAAAATGGGCCGTGAAAAATCTAAGCCCTGAAGCGAAGTTGTTACGATTGGTAAAGCATGACCTAGATAGTCTAGAGGATATTATTTGACATATAAAAAATTAGCCTTATATTTTAAGAAATTTTTTATTATGAAACTAAAAGATTTATTTATTAAATATCCTATTACTACTTCTTTTTTGGTTGATTGTAAAAATGATAAATTAGTATTTCCTTCAGATAAAGAACAAAAATATAAAAGAGACCTAAAAGAAAAAATAGGAGAGGAAGAGTGTGAAAAATTAACGGCTTTAGATAAAATGGTTTAATACCCCGAAAACTTAGAAAATATAGCTTTAGTAAGTATAGAACGACATCTCGATAAACCATTTATAGTAGCGAAATTGTTTAATGATGTACAACGTGAATATTATAAATCCATATAGATCCCGATAATAATATTAAATCGCTTTTGCATTTCTCAGAAATATATTTTATCGGTGATGTAGGGTGTGAATGCCGGCTGAAGTTTTAAAACGCGAGTATAATGTCGGTACTATACAGCAAAAATCTTTACCGAAAATCATGGAATTATGGCCTGACCCTTACTATTACAACTGGATTTAGAAAAATAAAGAGTATAACAACCCGGATATAGATCCTCAGGTAATGGAGAGTATTGTTTTATTGTGTGGAGAGGTTAGTATGGATTTACCGGTAAATGAAAAATTATAGTAAAAAACCATTGCAAGATAACCATGACTTTGAAAATTAACAAAAATTAAAAAGTAAAATTTTATAAACCTTTAAATTATATAAAGGTATTTAAATGTCTAAAAGCCAAGAGCAAGAGCAGGAATCCATTGATAAGATAAGGCAACAGTTTGATGAAGAATATAAAAATCTTTCGTGGGTTCAAGTTGGATATTTAGCTCTTGGAGCTGACACAGGTAACAAAAAATATGATGAGTTAAATAAACGATATCTAGATCTTAATAAAGATAATTTAGGTATAATACAAAGTGTTATCCAAGCAGTCGGGAATGTTCCTAGTGCATTGCAGTTTACCTGGGAGGCTTCTCAAGTTTTACCTGATCTTGGCATTGGAGCTTAATAACCTCAGAAAAGCGAGAAGTGCTACCACTAGTGTAGGTTCTATTGACGCTGGTTGCAAGATGATAGCAGATGCAGCATCGCTTATAAAAAAATGTGCTTCTGTTTTACATTCCGCAACTATATCAATAGTTCAAAAGAAACTCTTTTACAGTCTAAAGTTATCCCATATCTCTTCTCACGCCTATTTTAAATAAGAGGCTTAGCAAAATAACAAAAAACTTTCAAACTTCCGAAACAGAAAAAATAAATGTATTAGACAAAATAAGTCCTAAATTTATCAGAGAATTATCTACACTAGGAGTAGATTTAATATCTAAAGCACTAGAAAGCGATTTAAACCCAAAAGTACAAGAAATATATAAGAATATTAAACAAAAAAACACGTCATCTCAAGGTGCTATATTAAAAATATACATGACATTTAAAGCACAAAAAATCGCTAAACCTGAATTAATTGCAAATACAGTAGCACTACTTGTAAATTCTAGCGAAAAATTAATTGAAAGTACTCCTTCAGCTATAAAAGCTTATAGTCAGCTTAAAGCAAATCAGCGTTGGACTAAAATTAACCTAAATATGGCAGGGTTAGATACTGAAACTAAAAAAGAGTTATTAAAAGGCAAAAAACCTCAAATAGTAGAGTTAGTTGAAAATGCCAAAAAAATTATTGATAATTTACCTCCTGTTTTAGAAAAAAATTACCGCGATATTTAGATAGTAATAAACAGGATATATTAGATGTTTTAAAACATCCTAAAGTAACGGAAAGAATAGAATCACAAGGGAAAGATCCGGAGTTTATACATAAGGCATTAGATGCATCTACGTCTTTTTTAAAAGAGGCTCTGCCGTCAATTACTAAACTTGCAAGCTTCGCTCTTCCCGATAGCGATAAAGTTGCTGATATAATACAAAAATTTCAGTTAATTAAGCCACTTCCAAAGGAAGAGAAATCAAAAGAAGAAAAGGTAAAAGAGGTAAAGGAATGGATTAGTCTTTTGATACAAATTAAAAACCATAATCCGGAAATAAGAAAAATAATTGAAAAAGACCTTCCTGAACTATTAACAAAACATGTAAGTAGTTTAGGACTGCTTGTAGATGAGTTGTGAAATAAAACACCTAAGGGTCAAAAATTAAAATTAGACGGTGAAAAATTAGTAAAGATAGCTGGTAAGTAAACATGCACCTGAATTAATTCAAATTGCCGATAAATTTAGCAAACATGAATACGGTAAAATTATTATTGCTGGCGTTAAAATTATTATCAGATCCACAAGTGCTAGGAGTATATTAGCAGAAACTATAGTTAATTTAGGAAAAAGTAAATTTAGTAAAGATAAATAAGCAGTAGGACCGCATACAAGTAAGGTATTAGAAGAAAGACAAAGAGAGATAGGAAAATCCGGTAGAGGAGCCTAAGTCCTGTGCACTTTTAATAGAATATTATGGCTCTAGTTGGCAATTATCAAATTTTTTTGAAATATGCATAACTATTCCTTCAAAAATCTTATTAATTTTCGCTTAAAAAGATCTAATAATTATAATCATTAATCAAAAGTGCACAGGACCTAGAAACATCTTGCTATTATTTGATTAAAATTATATTGTAAATTCAAAGTGTCATTATGAAATTACAAGGATGATAGACAGAAATTATTATTTAACACATATCACAAGTGCCCTTGAGATATTCCCTATTTGTGCCATGCTCGGTCCAAGGCAATGTGGTAAAACTACTTTAGCTCACGCTTATATTAAACAGCTTAAAGAAAATGAAAAGAGCTACTTTTTTGACCTTGAGGATCCAGCTCACTTAGATCAATTTAAGAATCTTAAAACAACTCTTGAGCCTTTAAACGGTTTAATAGTAATTGATGAAATTCAAAGACAACCTGAAATGTTTCCTTATTTAAGAGTTCTTGCTGACTATTCAAACAAAAAATTTTTAATATTAGGTAGTGCTTCTGGAGAATTATTGCGACAATCTTCAGAATCATTAGCCGGCCGTATTGAATATATGGAGCTTACTCCGTTCAATTTAATAGAGATAAATGATTTTAGGGAGTTATGGTTAAGAGGTGGTTTTCCTAAATCATATTTAGCAAAAAATTATGTCCAAAGTCTTAGATGGCGTAATAGATACATCACTAGTTTTATCGAGCGTGATTTGCCTAGTTTAGGAATATCTCTTAATGCACATGTAATGAGGCAGTTATGGATGATGCTTGCTCATAATCATGGGCAATTATTAAATTATAGCGAGCTTGGAAGGTCGCTCGGTTTAACGGATATGACTATAAAACGTTATACTGAAATATTAGAGCAAACTTTTATGATTCGGCTATTAAAACCTTGGTATGAAAATATCTCAAAACGTCAAGTGAAAGCACCAAAAGTCTATATACGAGATAGCGGAATACTACATGCATTATTAGGGATTCACGAACATGATTGGTATGTTCATCCAAAACGCGGTTTTTCATTTGAAGGGTTTGTAATAGAGGAGTTAATACGTAAATTTAAAACGGATGCAGAGTATTTTTTTTGGCGAACGCAAACAGGAGCAGAATTAGATTTATTGATTATTAAGAATGGTAAGAAATACGGCTTTGAAGTAAAAAATGCTGATGCTCCTAGTATTACTAAATCAATGCATGCCGTTCTTGCCGATTTGCAGTTAGAACATTTATATATTGTTACCGCCGGGAATAATACATATAAAAAAACAGAAAAAATAAGTGTAGTTGGAATAGCGAACTTATCTAATTTACAGCTTGGTTAAAGTATATAAGTTACCATAGTTCATTACCTTTAGTCTTATCATTACTTAATAAATTCATGATGACAATTAGAATCAGTAATATTATCTAGTAATATATCTAATTCAGATTTTTCGGTGCTAATAACTAAACTGTTATTAATTAATTTTAACTACACATACGGGTTTTTAGTTTTTACGTAAATGAATCTAATAGGAACGCCCGGTATGTCAAAAGCCTCACGCATATTGTTTACTAAATACCTAGTATAGCTATCGGTAATTTTTTCCGGATTATTGGAGAATAGTTTGAAAGTAGGGGGGCGGGTTTTTGTTTGAGTCATATATTTTACACGCACTCTTTTGCCTCCTTTTTGTAAAGGCAGCAGATGTGCTTCCGTAGTAAAATTAAGCCATTCATTTAATTTGCTAGTAGTTATTTTCTTATTCCAAATTTTATAAATTTTAAGACAAGCATCTAGCACTTGTTCAATATTTTGTTTATTTATTGCTGAAATGAATAGAACAGGGATACCTTTAACTTGAGGCAGATGAGTATTTATCTGATAATAAAATTCTTCCTGAAATGCTTCTTTTTCGGATTCTTTAACTAAATCCCATTTATTCACTACTATAACTATACTTCTTCCTTCATTTACCACATGGCTTGCAATATTTAAATCTTGTTGTTTTAAAGGAGCTAAGGCATCAATCATTAAGATTACGGTATTAGCAAATTTAATACTGTTAATAGTATCCGATGCCGATAATTTTTCTAAAGACTCTGTAATAGTAGATTTCTTGCGGAGTCCTGCCGTATCAATCAATTTAATATGATTATTTTTATATTGCCAATCAATTTCAATTGATTCACGAGTAATGCCGGCTTCAGGACCGGTTAATAATCTTTCATCATTAATAAGAGCGTTTATAAAAGTAGATTTTCCGGCGTTAGGTCTGCCACTAACTACTATTTGCAAACAATCTCCTTTAATTGGATCGGCTATATTTGTCTTGATTGATTCTTCTTCAGGTAACTTGGCAATAATTTCGTCATATAAATCAATTAAGCCTGTGCCATGTTCGGCAGAGATAGCTATCATACTATCAAACCCTAATTTGTAGTACTCTTTATCAAAATCAAAAGCTTTCTCGCATTTATTAACTACCAATATAGCAGGCTTATTATATTTTCTAACAAAACTACTAAGTAGCTTATCATCAGGTAATATTCCGCTTCTACCGTCAACCATAAAGCAAATTAAATCTGCCTCTAAAATTGCTTTAGTAGTCTGCTCAATTAACCTCTCTCCCATACTATTAGGATGCTCGTCAAGTCCTGGGGTATCAATTAACAAAAATTCAAAAGAGCCGATTTTGCCGTCTGTATATTTTCTATCTCTAGTGACGCCTGGCAAATCGTGAACGATAGCTTTTTTACGTATGCTTAATCTATTGAAAAGCGTTGATTTGCCTACATTCGGACGACCAACTAAAGTAATGATTTGCTTAGTCATTATTTAATATATTATTATGGTTAAGAGAACTAATAATGCCCCGATAAACCTACTATATTTGCTATTATAATAGGTGTATTTTTTATTAATATGCCGTATATAAGCCAACTACAAAGAGCAATAGCACTTATAGTAAAGGCGGGCATAGAAACAGAAGCCGAAGATTGGCAGGTGAAAATCTTATGAGCCTGTACATAGAACATAAAATTGCCGATTGTACCGACAATCGTCATATATTTTTCGTAAAATGTCATGAATTTTGGAGACATATATTTATTTTTAAAAAGTGGTCTATGTCATTCCTGCGTAGGCGGGAATCCATTAAAATCATATAAAAACTTGTTTTTATATGATTATTTTATCAAATTATGTAACTCCTATATCAATATTAAAGCTATTTTTTTGGACTCCCGCCTACGCGGGAATGACATACGGCATCCTAAGATAGCAACATTCCATATTGACTATCCCTTAAAACTCGCAATTACCGGTATATGATCTGAAGGTTTTTCTTGAGTCCTTAAATTATAATCCATATAGCAATTTTCTAAATAGTCAATAGTATTATTACAACCAAGAATCATATCAATCCTCATACCTTTATTTTGTTCAAAACATCCGGCTCTATAATCCCACCATGAAAATTCTTGTTTACTCGGATGCATTAATCTGTATAAATCCTCAAATCCGGAATTTAGAATAGTGCGTAATTTTTTTTGTTCAACCTCAGTAAAACAAGTAGTTTCAGCCAGTAGCTTAGGTGAATATACGTCTATATCGAACGGTGCAATATTGAAATCACCGCCTATGATAGTTTTTTCGTCAAAAGATTTTTTAGTTGATAGATAATTGATAAAATTATCATAAAATGCTAGTTTTGCTACAAATTTATCGCTACCGACAAATGAACCGTTAGGAGCATAGAGCGAGATTATATTACAACACCCTATAGGTAATGATAATTTTATTTCTAAGAATCTTGCTTGATCACTGCAGTAATTATTCGGAAAATCCTTAATTATTTCATCGGCAGGAAATTTTGCAATTATAGCAACACCGTTATATGATTTTTGTCCGTGAACATAAGAATTATAAGGTAGATCGGATAATGCATCAAAAGGAAATTTTGCGGTTTCGCATTTTATTTCTTGCAATAATAAAATATCCGGATTTTCTTTAGATAAAAAATTACGCAATAAATTAAGTCTTGTTTTTATGGAATTAATATTCCAAGTAGCTATCTTCATGTTTGTTTTGCTATATCTTCTAATTTTGTATTACGGAATTGCCACTCAAGAAAACCAAAATGATAAACTAAGAGACTAGTAATAAATGCTCTGGCAATTACTATACTCATTGAATATTTTATTGTATGATAATTTGGATTACCACTGTACATATCTAATAATATGCTAAAAGCTATAACCCCATAAATACAGTGATTGCAATACTAACTCCTCTTGGTGTCCTCTTAATTGAATTTTCTTTCATAATAAAATCTCGTAATATTGTATCGCAATTAGCTGTAATGAAAGCAAAAAACGGTCTCCAAAAACTTAGAGGCTCAATTTTGTGAATAATAACCATTGCAACTCCTCTCAGTAGTGTAAGTAGCTCCTGCTGTCATGTCGGTATTGCCGCTTTGAATATCTAACTTGATACCAGCTATCTTGATTGTACTCAATATTGATACCTATTTTTTCAGCAATAGCGTTCATTAATTCTATATCCATACCGGAAACGGTAGTATGACCGTTTGAAGCAGCAATTAAGTATTGATAAGGCTCATTTACATACCATGCATTTATCAAAGTTTTTTTATCAGCTGTCGCATTCTAAAATTGCTTGTTGTTTGTTCGTGCCTATACTTAAAGCATACAAATTTTTAGAAATGAGAAGTATAAAAACCAAAGCCTTTAAGCACGAACTACTTTAATTTCACCGTCAGAAAATTTAATATTAAAAATTTTTTCATTCGCAGCAGTAATTTTAGAAGATAAAAAATTACCCGTTTCTCCTTTAACTATAGCAAAACCTCGTTTTAATACGTTGTGATAATCAAGGCTTGCAAGTAACGTACTATTTAATTCTAATTTATACTCAAAGTTTTTCAAAGTATTATTTGCCGATTTTGATAGATAAGCTGTTTGATGTGTTAATTCTAATGTTTTGTAATTGATTATTTTAGCAGGGTTAACTCTTTCTTTAGAAAAAGATTTTATCTTTGTTTCTTGTAGTGCAATAAAGCACGGTAAAGCATCTAGTAAATTAAAACCGGTTTCGTCCAGTAACTGCTGCCTATTATTTATATAGTGAGAGAGAGATCTGTGTATTTTATTGTAATTTACTATATTTTGTTCGTGATATTTAATTAACCGGCTAGTATTATTCAATAATATTTTTTCATAAGATTGTAGCGTATTATTTAAAATAGAGTGTACCGGTACAGCAAATTCTGCGGCAGCAGTCGGTGTTGGAGCTCTTTTATCGGCTGCTAAATCTATTAAAGTATAATCCACTTCATGACCTACTGCGGAAATAATGGGAATTTTTGAGTTATAAGCAGCACGTACTAATATCTCATCGTTAAATGACCAAAGATCTTCTATAGAACCGCCACCTCTAGCAACGATTATAACACATGGTTTATTTACCTCTTCTAAATTGTTAAATCCTTCAATTGCTTCAGCAATTTCATTGCCAGAATTTTCACCTTGTACGCTAACCGGCCATATTATTATCCGAGTCGGAAAACGTTCGCGAATACGATGAATAATATCTTTAATAACAGCACCGGTTATTGAAGTGATAACGCCTATTTTATCAGGTAAAAAGGGTATAGGAATACGTATTTTATTAAATAAGCCTTCTTTCTCGAGCCCTGCTTTACGCTCATTTAGAATTTGCAGCATAGCTCCAAGTCCTGTGGGTTGCAAATTATCTACCGATAATTGATAACGTGAATTACCTGCATAACTTGAGAGTTTACCGCTAATTACTACTTCCATGCCGTCATTTAAAGGAAATTTGATTTTAGCAAGAATAGGACGCCAGCAAGTACAGGCTAAAATGGCGGTATTTTCTTTTAAGTTAAAATAAGCATGACCTGAGTTTGCTATTTTTAAGCCTGAAATTTCGCCTTTTACCTTAATATAGCTAAAATTATTTTCTAATAGCTCTTTGATTTTATTAGAAATCTCACTAACTGAAAACTCTTTGGTTGCTTGATGCGCAATGAAATTGTCTAGCATTTTATTAGTACTTGGTTTTTTGCGCTGAGGGTAACACATTATTCGTCATTACGAGGAGAAACTATAAGTTTTGACGAAGCAATCTCAGGAGTTTATCCTACTTCATGAGATGGCCACGTCGATGCTATGCATCTCCTCGCAATGATGATTATCATCTCCATAGAATAACCTTGTACTACAAAAGAGCAAGCAAAATTTTTTATTATTTGATATATTGCTAATAGCTTGCTATTATTTTTTACTATTAAAATATATTTATTAATATAAATGCTACTGCGAATAATATGTTTGCTTATTATCATAATATTTTCTTTGGTAAGTTTTGCCGCTCTTTCTAAGAATGGTCAAAATAGTAAAATAAGCAATATTATAGCTGACTTCGTAGAGTATAATGAAAATCAGGATTTGATATATGCTAAAGGTAATATAAGAATTATCACGGATGAGTATTTATTAACAGCAGATAATTTACTTTATGATATAGAAAACGATATTTTAAGGGCAGAAGGTAATATCCGAATTAAGGATAAACAAAATCGGATAATAGAGGGAGACAAAGCGGTTTTAAAAGATGAATTTAAGAAAGGTATCATATCGGAATTCATTTTGCTTTCCGGTGATAATAATCTTTTAATTGCTAAACTTGCCGAAAGAATAGATGAAAATAATCTTAAGCTGCACCATGCCGAGTTTACCCCTTGTGATGTTGCTTGTAATAGAAATCCTATTTGGCAAATTGCTGCTAAGGATACTTATATTCATTCCGTAGAGCATAGAGTAGTTTATAAAAACGTGTTTTTTGAAGTGTACGGTGTACCGATTTGTTACTTACCGTATTTTTTCCATCCGACTCATACGGCCCCTGCAACTTCTGGATTATTGGTACCTGACGTCAAAAATAAAGGGTTTGGCATCCCCCTATATCTACGTGCAAAACCTAATATCGATTTTACTCTCACTCCAAGAATTTTTAGTAAATATCAAACTTATGAGCTAGAAGTACGTTATCGCCTGAATGATACCGATAATATGAATTTTCAAGTTAGTTACGGTAAATTACCGTATTTTCTAGAAAAAGATGGAAGTGTAGTGAAAAATAAAAGAGTTTCTTCTTATCATTATACAGCAAGCGGTAATTTTATTAGTACCGATAAAGTTTATGATTACGGTTTCAGGGTGGAGCGTACATCGGATAAAGCTTATTTAAAAAATTATTATAATAACTACGCTTCATATTTAACTTCTAAAATATTCTTAAATAAAATTCATGAGGCTGATTATTTTTCGGCGGAAGGATTAAGTTTTCAAGGCTTAGGTAGTAATGATCGTAAATATACCGATCCTCTAGTATTACCAAAAATCAATACAAAAAACGTGATAAATTTGAATGATAATGACAACAGCCATATCGTTGTTGAAAATAATACGTTAATGTACAAAGAAAGAATAGGAAAACAAGTTGCTAGAACCTCTTTGCAACTATCCTTTATGCATAATGTGCTGACTGCTTCAGGACAAATTTTTGATTTTGCTGCTAAAGATAGAGGCGATTTTTATCTTGCTAGGCGGGCTTATGTAGATAAGCCGAGAGAAAGTAAAGCATTTCAAAGGAATATACCAGAATTGCAAACTTTATGGCGTTATCCGTTAGTAGGCAATATAACAAAAACGATAAATTTACTTATTGAGCCGGTAGTTTCTTTTACTATGGGACGTAAACTATCTAAGAAAGATAAAAAATTTGTTATAATTGATCCTGCTAAATATGAATTATCCGAAAAAAATATCTTTTTATCCAACCGTTATAGCGGTATTGATTGCCATGATTTCGGTAATAGATTAAGTTACGGCTTAAATACTAGTATTGCTAAAGAAGAAAATTATTTAAAATTATTTTTAGGACACTCCCGTAATACAAGATATAGTATAAATTTGCCAGCTGATGATAAGGAAAATGTAGGGCGGATACTAGGTAATCTTTCTAATAATTTAGAAGTGTTTTATAGCTTTCGGAAAGATAGATATTTCAGACCTATTAGGGATGAAGTGGGAGGAAATTTTAACTATGATAAGATTAACTTGCTAGGTAGTTTTATTCACAATCTTAACAAAGATTATTCCGTAGAAAGTATAAAGGTTTCAAATAATAGAGTACGACAATTTTATGGAGACATAAATTATCAGCTAGCGGAAAATTGGACTATAGGCTTTGGTGCACGCATTGATCTCTCTAGACGGTCTCCAAATTTACTTACGCGAACTATTAGGATGACATATGCTAAAGATTGTGTTAGAATTACTGCAAAGATTTATTCCGATTATCTAGCCGATGGAAGTAGAGGAATCAAAAAGACTACCTCTTCGCCGACTATTTCTATCGGTTTAAAAGTTTTAAACATGTGAGTATATTCGTTTTATTTGAAAAATTGTCTATGTCGTCTTATAAGTTCTGCGGTGCTCACGTACTAAATGTACGCTCCGCTCCTTGACTTATAGACTCCTTGCTCTTTTCCAAATAAAACTTCGTCTACTTACTGGTCACTTATTCAGAGTATCACATGAGAAAATTATTATTAATCATTACCGTTTTTTTTACTTTTAATGTAGCACAAGCATCATTACCGAATATAGTAGTATCCGTAAATGATGAACCTATTACTCTTAATGAGTTCCGTGCTAGAAAAAAAATGATTATGGCACTAAATAATGTTGAAAGTCTAACGCCTGCTCAAGATAAGCAGCTAAGTGACTTAGCACTTAAGAGCTTAATTGACGACTCTTTGCTTTTTCAATATGCAGGAGATAGAGAAATTCCGCAAGAAGAGATAGAGAATGCTATTAAGTCTATTGAAGATCGTAATAAAATGCCTCACGGTTCTCTTCTTCAGTATCTAAAAAGCAGATCAGTTAATCCTGATAGTTTTATTTCCCAAATTAAATCCGAGTTGATTAAAATGAATATTTTATCAAGTCTATCAAGATCGGTACAAGTAAGTAATAAAGAAATAGATGTTGCAATTTTATCTAGCGATCAAAAAGACGTAGAAATTTCAATGCAAGTATTTACATCTAAAGATGGTGGCAATAAAGCGTTTACGCAGATGAATAATTTGAAAAATCGACTAAAAAAATGTGCGGATGTTAAAAAATCGCTTTATGATAATTTTGCTACTATGCAAATTATTACCGATAAACTTAGCAAGATAGAAGGTGTAAAACAAACTATTGTAAAGGACTTAACTCCTGATAAAGCAAGTAATGTTTTTGAAGTAAATAACAAATTTGAAATAACATTAGTGTGCAGCAAAAAAATATTAAATGTTAATGAAGATGAAAATAATTATGTAGTAAATTTCCTAACCAATAAAAAGATTTCGCAAAAAGCACAAAAAATGTTTGAAAATATGCGTAAGAAAGCAGCTATAAAAATAATGCTGCCGTCTTAGTGTGTGTTATTCTATGTCATTCCCGCGTAGGCGGGAATCCAGACAAATAACCTTGATTATTAATATAGAATTATATTTGATGAAAACAAACATATAAAAACAAGTTTTTATATGTTTTACTGGATTCCCGCTTTCACGGGAATGATATACCCTATGCTCCCTTCAATTGCAAAACACGCAGCTTTACATCAAGTTAATCCTCTTAAAAAGCACGGACAAAATTTTATTTTTGACAGTAGTCTATGTGATAAAATCGTACGTGCAAGTAACCTGGCAGAAAATAGCCGAGTATTAGAAATAGGGCCCGGCACAGGAGGGTTAACTAGGTCAATATTGCAGAAAAATCCTGAATCCTTAACTGTTATAGAAACAGATGAGAGATGCCTCCCGCTCCTTAATGAGATTAAAGAATATTATCCTAATCTAAATATTATTAAACAAGATGCTCTTAAAATAAATTTAACCGATTTAAGCTGTGATATAGTCAATTCAGTTGGATTTGCATACAAGAAGCGAGAAGCGAAGCCTATAACTAATAGGA
Organism: Candidatus Rickettsia barbarica; assembly: GCF_041477405.1. Taxonomy (NCBI): domain Bacteria; kingdom Pseudomonadati; phylum Pseudomonadota; class Alphaproteobacteria; order Rickettsiales; family Rickettsiaceae; genus Rickettsia; species Candidatus Rickettsia barbarica. The sequence goes on from NZ_JBEWYL010000001.1 coordinate 226,294, forward strand.
GAGCGAACGATATAGGCGAGTCTAAATCAATTGACTATAAAGTAACTATAATCTCTAATTTACCGTACCATATAGGTACTGAGTTAGTGATTAGATGGCTGAAAGAAGTACGGTTAATTACTAGTATGACGCTAATGTTACAAAAGGAAGTAGTAGAACGTATTTGTGCTATACCCTCAACTAAAGCATATGGCAGGTTATCAGTAATATGTCAGTTAATAGCTAAAGTGGAAAAGTGCTTTGACGTAGCGCCAACTGCTTTCTATCCACCTCCTAAAGTATATTCTGCGATAGTTAAACTAATACCTTTAGAAAATTCGCCGTCTATTGCTCTGATAAATAAAGTTGAGCAAATAACAAAGCTTGCTTTTGCAGGACGACGGAAAATGATCAAATCATCACTGAAAAATCTTGTACCTAATATACATGAAGTATTAACTCAGTTGAAAATCAATGATAATTATCGCGCTGAAAATCTTGCCCCTCAAGATTATTTGAGAATTGCTGAAATATTATAGATTGCATCATTCAGCTTTATCTAACTTGTTTGCTGCTGCTGCTTGCTGTAGTTTATATTCTGCTGCTTTTTCGTCTATATAGTTAAAAAAGAAATAACAGAAAGTTAAAAAACTAGTCAAAACTATGCATTTTGAACTTTTAATTTCTTTTCTTTCTTTTCATCAATATAAGACTCAGAGGTTAAAATTTCTTCTTTATATTTTAACTCTTTAAAATTAGCTTATATATTAATGATAGAGTTTAATTATCATGTGAGAGAAGTAATTTATAGGGGGAATAAGTTAATAATTATATATTTAATAAATCTATCTTACTCAAAAATACGGCTTTTTCTATTTACTAGGTAAATACAATTTAGTTCTTGAGTCTTATAATAAAGCAATTGAACTTGATCCTACAAATTCTAAAGCACAATATAATAAACAACATTTATTAAAGCGTATGTGTTATTAAGTAAAAACGCTGCAAAGCTTTTACTTATTGCCTTTTCAATCTATTCTGTTTGCTAGATTTCTTTAGTCTAAAATAAGCGAAGCAGTGATGCTATTCGTCTATTGTAATTTGCTTGATTTCGACAATTGTCTTATACAAATGTTCAGCTAAAGTAAACATATTAAATGGCATTGGCTTGGTGGTTAGTGTTTTGTGGCAATCTCTAAATCAGTTTCACTCATAATATCTAGTTGCGATGTGAATTAATACATTAGGGTCACAGCTACGCATTAATTTCGGTTATCGCTACAGGTTTCCTTGATATCAACAGCCTCAAGTGCCTATAAGATATTTAAAAGTTCCAGCGTGAGCGAAAAAAGACGTTTAGTAAATTTAATATTTGGGAACTTAATATTGAAACCTGAAAAGCTTGATTTTATGCTACGTTCGCTGTTTGATACATTGGTGAATTTGCCTAAAAATGGCGAATGGTACCCGCGGCCGGACTTGAACCGGCAAGAGCTTACGCTCCACGGATTTTAAGTCCGTTATGTCTACCATTCCATCACGCGGGCAGTTGTGGATATTAAGGTTGCATTTGCTAAGTGGACAGATTAATAAAAAAAATATGAAAAAGCAAGTACTTTCATCGTTAATATATTAGTCTGATATGAAAAAGTTATTAAACACATTTAAAATCGTTAGTTTACTCATTAATTTATTAGATAATTAACTTAAATAGTGACAAAATAGTAATAATATGATAGATTAGTTCCAGGAGGTAATACTTTCTCTTGCATGTTATTGACATGTTTATTGACAAATGCCGCAAGGTAAGGTAGTTTTGCATAATGAATTTTTATCGGCTCTTATATTTAAGTAAGGCTTAAAGTAAAATTTAAGTTTTAGTTATTATAAGCGTGTGTTAAGTTCAAATAAGTAATTTCTATCTAATAAAGGTTTTTATGGCTACAAATATAGTAGGTAAAGTTAAGTGGTATAATTCTACAAAGAATTTTGGATTTATTGAACAGGACAATGGCGGCAAAGATGTGTTTGTACACAAATCAGCCGTAGACGCAGCAGGTTTACATAGCCTTGAAGAAGGACAAGATGTAATTTTTGATCTTGAAGAAAAGCAAGGAAAAGCCTATGCTGTTAACCTCAGAATTAAATAAATTTATAATACCAAAAGCAGCTATCCAAAATTGTTTATAATTTAGGGTAGCCTAGTCATCTTTATCAAAATAGTAAATATTTTGTTTTTGTCTTATAATAACCTATATAATTTTAAGTATAATAAATTATTTTTACTAAAGGGCATGAAAATGCCCTAAATCTAATAATATTATTCTGGCTTGAATAAGATTCTAAAATAGTTTCATTATTCATTATCGTTTTATATATTTAGTGGGTGTTTTGTAATCTAGCTTAAGCATATTTTTTGATTCAGGATAATTATATAAGTCGTTATTTTAATTTACTATAACTTATTTTTTATATAATAGACCTCTTGTATAACTTATCTTATAAAGGGAATAAGAACTTCTACTCTACGCAGCGTACATAGTTAAGTATGTAAGGATGAGAGAGCAGTGTCGATGTCTCATATATCTTTAAGAAATGAGTTATGTTAAGAGGTCTAATCAATAATGTGCATATTTTGATTTAAAACTATATTGGATTATATAATGAAAAATTTTAATTTATCTGAAGAATTAATTATTGCTCTCGAGACAATGAATATAACTGAGCCGACTGAAATACAAAAGCAATCGATTCCGGTTGCAATGGCGGGATCGGACATACTCGCTTCTAGCCAAACAGGTTCAGGCAAAACTCTTGCTTATTTATTGCCATTAATTGATTCATTTATTAAAAATAAAACTACTGCTTTAATTCTTGTTCCGACTAGAGAATTAGCAACGCAAATACACAGTACTTTAAATAAAGTAACTACATCCTATAAAATTAATAGTGCAGTTTTGATAGGCGGTGAACCGATGCCTAAACAATTTATGCAATTAAAAAAGAATCCAAAAGTGATTATCGGTACGCCGGGGCGTATTATCGATCACTTAAATAGGGGAAGTCTAAAAATTGATCGTATAGGCATAACCGTACTTGACGAAATGGATAGAATGCTTGATATGGGGATGAAAGAACAATTAGAAGAAATCAATAAATTTTTACCAGAAAAAAGACAAGTTTTAATGTTTTCCGCTACTATGCCAAAACATATTATTGCTGTTTCTCAAAAATATCTAAACAATCCGGTACGTATTACGGTAGGTGCTACTAATAAAGCAGCTGCAGAAATAAAACAGGAATCAATGCATGTTTCTGATAAAGAAAAATTTAGTGCATTAACTAAACAACTTGGTAATAGGGAAGGATCGGTCATTATTTTTGTGAAGACTAAACGTTCTGCCGATCAATTAGCTAAAATGTTGAAATATGAAAATCATACAGCAGAAGCTATACACGGTGATTTAAGTCAGCGTCAACGTGAAAGAGTAATTTTATCATTTCGTAAGTCAAGCCATAGAATAATGGTAGCAACTGATGTAGCGGCTCGTGGGCTTGATATTCCTCATACACAGCATGTTATTAATTATGATTTACCTATGTGTCCTGAAGATTATTTACATAGGATAGGTAGAACGGGTAGAGCAGGGGCTACCGGACATGCGTTGTCTTTTATTTCTCCTGATGATGTTATTAGATGGCGTGCAATCGATCGTTTAGTAAATAAAGGAGAATCTACACCACGTAGTGAGTTTAGAAGTGATAAAAATAATCGTAAAAGATCATTCGGTAAAAGAGCCGGCGGTGACGGTAAAAAGTTTAATGCTTTTGATAGTAGCCGTAAAAGAACCTTTGATGGTAACAGCTACGGTAATAAAAGAAAGAAAGTATCGTAGTTTAGATTTACGTCATTTATATCATTGCGAGGAAATTACGTAAGTAATTGACGAAGCAATCTCAAGAGTTTATTATTATTGCATGAGATTGTCACGTAGCCTTATGGCTGCTCGCAATGACGATTAGATATACATGCGGGTGATGATGCCTTTGCAGGAATGACAACTGTATATTTTAAAGGAGGATAAATTCATAAGTTTAAATTTTTCACGATTTCAATATATATCTAATATTTTCTTTATATTAATAATTTCTTTTCCTGGAGGTTTAATTTATTTACTTACCGGTTCAACTCTTTCTTTTTGGCTTCGAGAATCCGGTTTTGATAAAATCACTATCGGGCTTTTTAGTTTAGTGAATTTTATTCATATATTTAAATTTTTATGGGGTCCTTTGCTTGAAAAAGTAAGTTTTGCTCCTTTAAGTAATCGGGGATATAAATATTGTTTAATTATTGCTTTGGTTAGTTGTATTTTTTGTGTATATGTTCTAACAAATTTTAACCCTAACACTCATTTTATACCATTTGCTTTATGCTTAGTAGCTGTGGCATTTTTTTCGTCCATTTATGATATGTTACTTCAATCATCACAGATGTTACTTATTACAAATAAAAATTGGGGCATAAGTGAGGCAGCTTGTACTACAGGCTTTAGAATAGGTATACTTATAGCAGGTTCAGGGGCGTTATATTTATCTACTATCATATCCTGGCAAGATGTTTATCGTGCTATGGCAATTTTATGTATACCGTCATTACTATTAATTATAATCTATCCGCTTAAATTTAAAGATAAGATAATTGTTAATGATTTTGATAGATTGTGGCATGCTTTTTATGATTTTGTCAAGAAACCTAAATGGCTAATAATTGTTAGTGTTATGCTTCTATATCGTCTTCAAGATAATTTTCTGTCAATTATGCCGAATATATTTTATCTCGATATTGGGTATACGAAGAAAGATTTAGTTCTTGGATATAAAGCTTTCGGTATGTGTGCTACAATCCTTGGAGGTTTTATAGGTGGGTTTTTGTGCCGAAAATATGAATATTCTTATTTGCTTAAAAGAGTATTAATATATCATGCTTTATCTAGCCTATCTTTTTTATTTCTCTATTTTTATAATCGAGATATTACAAGTTTGTATATAGCGGTCTTCTTTCAAGAATTTACCAAGGGCTTAACTATATCGCCGTTTTTTTCTTACCAATTAAGATGCTGTAGTGCTAAATATTGTATAACCCAAATTGCTTTAATTACTTCTATTGCTTATATTAGTACCATATTGTTTGGTAGTATTTCAGGCTATGCAGCTACTTATTTAGGCTGGACTTATTTCTTTATTGTAGCAGGATTTTGTTTTATACCGGCTTATATATTAATTAGATATTTGCCGCCTTATGTTATTTCTAGCTAAAGCGGGAATCTAGCAAAATATTTATAATTGTCATTGCGAGGAGGCGTTGTTGTGTGGATCAATTTCACCTCTGTCATCCCGTGGTTTGACACCGAGTGCTTTACCGGTTCCTGCAACAATGCCTTGCGAGGAGCGTAGCGGCGTGGCAATCTCTCTTAAATTGCATGAGATTGTTTCGTCGGCATAAATGCCTTCTCGCAATGACGTGGATAGGTAGTATTGGATTCCTGCTGCCGCAGGAATGACATACTTGTGAGCGCCATGTAAAAATGCCTAAATACAAATATATTGTAAAAGTAGTACTATCAATTTATAATAATCAACAAATTTATTAGTGTGCTTTAATCATGTTTATTCAAACTGAAGATACTCCCAATCCGGATGCCATAACATTTTTCCTAGGGCAGGCAATAAGTAGTGATCAGCCGGTATTTTTTAGTGAGCTTGCTGAAGTAAAAGGAAGAAGCAAACTTGCAGAATCATTATTTTATATTAATAATGTAAAATCGGTGTTTTTCGGTAGTGATTTTATAACAGTAACTAAACAAGCTGAAGGTAATTGGCAAGTTATAAAGCCTGAAATTTTAATGGTTATTATGGATCATTTTGTTTCAGGCTTTCCTGTATTTGAAGACAACACCAAAGCAGATAATGTAAATCATAACCTTGATGGGCTTTCGGAAATAGAGAAGCAAATCGTAGAGATTATTGAAACTAGGGTGCGTCCATCTGTTGCACAAGACGGCGGCGATATAATATATAAAGGCTTTGAAAACGGTGTAGTTAAATTAGCACTTCGTGGTGCATGCCTTGGATGTCCTAGTTCCACCATCACCTTAAAAAACGGCATTGAGTCCATGCTTAAACATTTTGTACCGGAAGTGCAAGAAGTTGAAGCTGTAGAGGAAGATTCTGAGTAATTTAGTATGCTAACTGTGTTAGTCTTCGTCATTGCAAGAAGAAACTGCAAGTTTCGACTAAGCAATCTAGTAAAAATTTCTGATTTACAGAATTTTTGATTATTTTTTCTGGTTCTTCCTTTGCAGAATTGATTGTATCATTTTGATGCCAAATAACGTAATGTAGTTCAACATCTTTTGGAGCATATACTACGATAGGTAGTTTGCTATTATAGCTTCAAAATGTTTCATCGCCTAAAAATACACTAACCGTTTGTATGGTTGCTTTTACATTTGGGTATGCCATCATTGTACTAGTAGGGTGATCGCTAACTTGATCGATTATATAATAATTATATCCCCATCTTTCTAAAGTTTTTGTTTCCAGCTTACTACCAAACCAAACACGATTACAATCTTGCATTGCATTTTTTGTTGCTTGCAATTCTACTTTTAGCTTTTCTTCATTGGACTCTGTAGGTAAATGAATTACATAAACACTTTTGATTTTCAAGTGGTGTAGGATAGGGTGCAATATCTTTTAACCGCTTATCGGTATTGGCTAATAAATCAGTATTTAAAAAACATGATAAAATAGTATAATTTTATTTGGCATATGATTATTTTTTTAATTAGAATCCATTATCTCGCCTAGAGGAGTTATATAAAAAGCATTTATTTTACCATAAAGCCTGCACTATAGTCAACATCACCATTTTCGTTTATTTTTGTACTTAAAAATAATATAGAATTTTCAAATTTATTTTCTTTTAATATAGGCTGATTATTTCAACTAAAAACTTTCATGGCAAGCCTTTCATTATTAGGTAATCTAAAATATATTTCTGATCCGTTATTGGATTCAAAAAAATTACATTTATTATAAGCACCTAATAATAATAAATTATTTAATATATCTATAGTAACTTGTTCTTCAAGGGTTATAATCTTAGGAAATAATATGTAATTATTGTGATTATTTTGTATATTTGAAATAAGAATACTTTGAGAGTTATATTGTTGTTTTTCCAAATATATTTTTGCAAAATTATTTTGTTTTAATTCTGTAAAGGTTAGTTCAGCCTTATATTTTTGTTTGTCACTAGAAAAGTTAGGTAGCGTTTCTATTAAATGAAAATCAAGGGAGGTTGCGCTAAATCTTGTATTCAGCATATTATTTTGATTTAATTCGGTAAAATCTAATGCGGCATAGTATGTTGCTCCGTCAATGTCTAAACTATATACAGGCTTATCTTCCAATATCTCTTCAAATAAATCTTCCCATAGCTCGTGTAACTCTTGTAAAAAATTTTGAACATGTTCTTTAGTTTTACAAACATCAATTTGATTTGCAAAGCTTTTTGCTATAAAAAACTTTAAATCTTTTTGATCCGATAAAGATAAATCATGAATGTAACATTTAAATGTTTTATCTACATAATTTATTAGTGATGCAGTATCTGCAGGAAAATTTTTAGTTATTTCTAATAATTCTTTTTTTATGCTGTTCTGAAATTATATTCATTTTCTAATCTAATCGCGTTTCTTTCTTAAAAAAGCCGGTATGTCATGAATATCAGACTCTTTATTATCTTGATCTAGAGTACTAACAACAACGTTTTTGCGTTCTAAAGTTTGATTATTTGAAGCACGCAGCGAACCCCATATTTTTCCTAAAAATGATGGTTTGGGTGAGTCATCTTCAGATTTGTTGAAAGTATTGGCATGTAACCCTAGCTCTTTTGCATTTCCGATAAAATTTTGATTTATTGGAGAGTCGGTAATTTCAATATTTTCGGTACTGTAGCTGTTAAAATCAGGCATTTCTTCTATTTGTGTAGGTTGTGCTATAGCTTTATTATAAGTTTCCTCAGGAACTATATTGGTAGTTTCAGCTATTGCGGGTTTATATGTCGGTACTTTATCGGCATCAATACCGGTAGCAACAACTGATACTCTGATCATTCCTTTTAATTCCGGATTAAATGTTGAACCGAAAATAATATTAGCATCAAGGTTGTCTACTTCTTCTCTAATTCTATTAGCAGCGTTGTCAACTTCAAATAAGGTCATGTCGGAACCGCCGGTAATATTGATTAATACACCTCTTGCACCGCACATTGAGCTATGATCTAGCAGTGGATTTGAAATTGCAGATTCTGCTGCTTTAATAGCTCTATCTTCGCCACTAGCTTCACCTGTACCCATCATTGCTTTACCCATTTCACTCATTACTGCTTTAATATCGGCAAAATCAAGATTAATAAGTCCCGGCATAATCATTAAATCCGTTACTCCTCTAACGCCTGCATGTAATACGTCATCTGCCATTTTGAAAGCATCGGCAAACGTCGTTTGTTCATTAGCAATACGGAATAGATTTTGGTTCGGTATTACAATTAAAGTATCAACGAATTGCTGTAATTCAATAAGTCCTTTATCGGCAGTTTTCATACGATGACCGCCTTCAAAATGGAAAGGTTTAGTTACTACCCCAACCGTAAGGATGCCTAGTTCTTTAGCAATGCGTGCAATAACCGGTGCAGAACCGGTACCTGTACCACCGCCCATACCTGCCGTAATAAATACCATATTGCTATTTTCTAGGTAATTACGAATTTCGCTTTCTGATTCTTGAGCAGCAAGTGCTCCAACCTCAGGAGAAGCTCCTGCCCCAAGACCTCTAGTCGTAGAAACACCGAGTTGTATTTTGTTAGTGCATAAAGAATGTTCAAGCGATTGTGCATCAGTATTAGCTACTACAAAATTAGCACCTTGCAGATTAGCACTAATCATATTATTTACTGCATTACTACCTGCACCTCCAACGCCAAAAACTGTAATGGTTGGTTTTAATACTATATTTTCAGGAGCTTTGATATTTAAAACCATGATACTATTTTATTTTATATAATTAATGTTTAAGTATAATAAAAGATTTAGAAATTTCCATAAACTTTTTATGAAAAATATGGATTATTGTATTATAAAATAGTGGAATGCCGTTATTATGACATGCTTTGATTAATGCTTTATCGTTAGTGGTCATAGGAAGTACTTCATGCATGGCAGTTAAGAAATAAGTTGTATCATATGTAGTAAGATTGTTGGCTCTTGCAGTTTAATTTCATGTATGGAAAAATTTAAATTTGATATATTAAGGGGGAGAGAGTTTAAAAAATCTATAATTTTAATAACCTCTACTGATTTTATTCTAGCACGTTTTTCTGCTATTAATATTACATTAGTTACTTCAAGTCTCCAAAGAGGCGGTACTATCACTCTAAACTTATAACAATAATCTAATGTAAAATCTGAATATTTATCACGTTCATCATAAAAGAATCATGAGACAGTTATGGAGCAATCGGCTATAAACGGTTTAGAATTCACCATTGTCTACCTTCATCTTTAAGCTCTTTAATTAGTATAAGGAGCTCTAATGTTTTGCCTTTGCGGAATTCTCTTATTTGCTCTACTATATTATCCATTTTAGGTTTTTGAGTTATAATTTTTGCAACCGGCGTATTATGCTTACAAATGGTAATTTGCTCTCCGTCTTGTACACGTTGTATTAGATCAGAAAAATGAGTTTTTGCTTCGAGTAGGTTAATTTGATTAGATAAATTTTGTTTCACATAGGTAATATAATAATAGACTAATTTAATATTATCCTATTTATAAGATTTTATACAGTAATATTAATAGTTTAAATTAAAATCTTTGTATCAAATCTAAGATTGACTAACCATTTTTTCAGGTACTACTATTTTATCAAATTTTGCTTCCGATAGAAGATTGAGTTTTTTAGCTGCTTCTTTTAAAGTGATCCCGTGCTTATGTGCTTCTTTAGCAATTTTTGCAGCATTATCATAGCCTATATGCGGATTAAGAGCTGTAACAAGCATTAGAGATTTATCACGTAAATCATTAATGCATGCTATATTGGGTTCTAATCCTTTAACACAGTGAGTAACAAAGCTATTTACGCTATCGGATAACAGCTCTATAGATTGTAGGATATTGTATATTATTACGGGTTTAAATACGTTAAGTTCAAGATGTCCGTTTGAGCCGGCAATAGTAACCGTAACATGATTCCCCATCACCTGACTGCACACCATTGTTAAAGCTTCGACTTGTGTAGGGTTTACTTTACCGGGCATAATAGAAGAACCAGGTTCATTTTCAGGTAAATGTAGCTCACCAAGACCGCATCTTGGACCGGAGCCGAGCAGTCTTATATCATTTGCTATTTTCATTAAGCTAACTGCTATAGTATTAAGCGTTCCTGAAAATTCTACTAGTGCGTCGTGAGCAGCTAGACTTTCAAATTTATTAGGAGCCGTCTTAAAGGGTTGTTTAGTAAACTCTGCCACTTTCTCAGCAAATTTTATATCAAAGCCTATTTTTGAGTTAATACCTGTACCGACTGCTGTGCCTCCTTGGGCAAGTAGATAAACTTTTTGTAGTGCATTTTCTATGCGTTCTAAAGCATACTCTATTTGTGTAATATATCCGGAGAATTCCTGTTTAAGAGTTAAAGGAGTTGCATCCTGCAAGTGGGTACGTCCTATTTTTATGATTTTATCCCAATCTTTTGACTTATCCTGCAAAGAGGTCAGTATATTATTCAAAGCTGGTATCAGTTGCTGTTTAGTTGCAAGTACGGTTGCTATATGCATAGCGGTTGGAAAAGAGTCGTTGGATGATTGTCCTTTATTAACATGATCGTTAGGATGTACCGGAGATTTGCCGCCTTTCTTGCCTGTTAATGCTTCGTTGGCAATAGAGGCAATAACCTCGTTCATATTCATGTTTGTTTGCGTTCCTGAACCTGTTTGCCAAACTACTAAAGGAAAATTATCCTCAAATTCGCCTTCTAAGATTCTATCCGTGGCTTTGTCTATACTTATAGCGATTTTAGCTTCTAAATCACCAAACTCATGATTAACCTGTGCTGCACATTTTTTTAAAATAGCAAGAGCACGAATTAAAATTTCAGGCATTTTTTGCTTGCCTATTTTAAAATTTTCTAAAGATCTTTGAGTTTGAGCCCCCCAATAAAATTTTTCTTCTATTTGAATTTCTCCAAAAGAATCACTTTCGGTTCTGTAATTTTTCATAAATTGTTAAATGTTATATAATTATCTATTTTTTGCATAAAATGATCACTTACTGCATTCAAGTCTAATTGCTGGGCTAATTTAGCAAAGCTATAATATAATTTGTCTGTTAAAGAAGCGTTTTTTAGATTCTTAGCAATAAATATTAATGTGCTTTCTATCATAAGATTACGATTAAAACTATAAAATTTTTGCCAATGTTCGTTATATTTAGGTTCGGAAGATGTTATATAATCGGAATATATAGGTTTAGTAAGTACTGTTTTACCTTGATATATATCAAATATAATATCATTAATTAATCTTTCATTCTTGAGGTTATTGATCACTTTATCAAAAAAATTGTTTAATATAGCTGTTGTTATCTCTTTTTCTGTAAGTGCATTTATAAATATGTCTAATTGTTTTTCAAAACTCTCGATAATTTGTTCATTTGGTTCCCTTTTCATTACTTTTCTCGCAAATTAATTGATATAATAAAAGTTTATGACTTTAACTTTAGTAGACTAAATATTTATATCGAAGTAAATAAAAAACAATATTTGATTTATTAAAAATATTATTTATGTAATGAATGAAAAATTATAGAAGCGGCATTTGATACATTAAGACTTTCTACTCTCTGAGAAATAGGGATTTTGGCTAAATAATCACATGTTGCTGCAACTAATCTTCGTATACCTTTATCTTCTGAGCCAAATACCAATACTATTTTGTCGGAAATTAATTTATCGGTAAAGTAGTCATTTGCAGAACCTGTTAGACCTATAATCCAAAAGCCGTGTTTTTTAAGATAATTCATACATGAGCGTAAGTTAGTAACTTTAATTATAGGTATTAATTCTAAAGTACCGCAAGCCGCTTTAGCAATGCTGCCGCTTTCATTTGGAGAATTATCTTGAGGTAATATTATAGCATTTATATCAAAAGCAGCGGCACTACGAATAATTGCGCCAATATTTTGTGTGTCTGTTATTTGATCAAGAATCGCAATTTTACATTTTGGATTTGTTATATCTATGTCCTCTAAATTGTAAGAAAAAATTGGTCTAATTTTTGCAGCTATTCCTTGATGTGTTTGGTTTTCCAGTAATTTAGATAAAATATCGTTATTAACAATTTCATAAGCTCTAGTACCTATTAATTTTTTATTTGTCTCAAAAATTTCCCTAGTGCATAAAATATTGTCAATTTGACGTTTTGGATTATTTAGAGCAGAAAATACAGGATGTTTCCCATACATATAATAACAATGTTTAGAATCAAGTTTTTTATTTTGCATCTTATTGAAAACCGTCAGTAATTTGTTCTTGACAGAAACTACTATTTAGTATAGAAAGTTACAACTAAATAAAGGTGTAAGTTGCTATTTGTTTATTTGATGATTCGGCAAGAAGTTTTATAAGTCCTAATACTAATTATATATTGTATTTTACAGTGAATTAGTCTATTTAATACAGTAAAGTTCTTTAGGAGGGGTGGCCGAGTGGTCAATGGCAGCAGACTGTAAATCTGCCCGCGTAAGCGTTCGAAGGTTCGAATCCTTCTCCCTCCACCACTTAAATGGTTCAGGGAAGCATATCATTTTATTTAAAAATAAAACATAATTGTGTATATATAAATCTGAATAAAATTGATATAGTACTGTTAACAAAATAACTTTGAAATTAGTTTATTAATAGTGCCACAATGCGGGTGTAGCTCAATGGTAGAGTTCCAGCCTTCCAAGCTGGCTGTGTGGGTTCGATTCCCATCACCCGCTCCAGAGATAGTGGTAACAAATAAATTTAGCAAAAAAATGCACTTATAAAAAAATAACTTGTATTAAACCTAAAAAATTGTAGAGAGTAATAATATGGCAAAAGCAAAATTTGAACGAACTAAACCGCACATTAATATAGGTACGATCGGTCACGTAGATCACGGTAAAACTTCCTTAACGGCAGCAATAACTATAGTACTTGCTAAGACAGGTGGAGCACAAGCTACAGCGTATGATCAAATTGATGCTGCTCCTGAAGAAAAAGAAAGAGGTATAACTATTTCTACTGCACACGTAGAATATGAGACTAAAAATAGACACTATGCACACGTAGATTGTCCGGGACACGCTGACTATGTAAAGAACATGATAACCGGTGCCGCTCAGATGGACGGTGCAATATTAGTAGTTTCTGCTGCTGATGGTCCTATGCCGCAAACTAGAGAGCATATATTACTAGCAAAACAGGTAGGTGTGCCTGCTATGGTAGTATTCTTAAATAAAATAGATATGGTGGATGATCCTGATCTATTAGAACTAGTAGAGATGGAAGTAAGGGAATTATTATCAAAATATGGTTTCCCGGGTGATGAAATACCTATTATTAAAGGTTCTGCACTTCAAGCTTTAGAAGGAAAGCCTGAAGGTGAAAAAGCTATTAATGAGCTAATGGATGCAGTAGATAGCTATATACCGCAGCCTGTAAGAGCTACGGATAAACCTTTCTTAATGCCAATAGAAGATGTATTCTCTATTTCAGGAAGAGGTACTGTTGTAACTGGTAGAGTAGAGTCAGGAATAATTAAGGTAGGTGAGGAAATTGAAATAGTCGGTCTAAAAGATACGCAAAAAACTACCTGTACCGGTGTAGAAATGTTCAGGAAATTACTTGATGAAGGGCAAGCCGGAGATAATGTTGGCATATTACTACGCGGTACAAAAAGAGAAGAAGTTGAAAGGGGACAAGTTCTCGCAAAACCTGGTAGCATAAAACCGCATGATAAGTTTGAAGCTGAAGTATATGTGCTTAGTAAAGAAGAAGGTGGACGTCATACCCCATTTACTAATGACTATCGTCCGCAGTTCTATTTTAGAACAACAGATGTTACCGGTACAATAAAATTGCCTGCTGATAAGCAGATGGTTATGCCTGGAGATAATGCTACTTTTACAGTGGAATTAATTAAACCGATTGCGATGCAGGAAGGGTTGAAATTCTCTATACGTGAAGGCGGTAGAACAGTGGGTGCCGGCGTAGTAACTAAAATAAATAATTAATTGATTTTATAAATACCTATTATTTTTTAATAATAGGTATTTATATTTTAAGATGTAATAGATATTTTTCCGAACCGGCTTATAGAGAAGAATTTGAAGGAGGTACGGAATGCAGAACCGCAGCGTATATAACGGACGTGAGGATTCGAGTGCCGGATCGACGTACAAATTACCTCTAGAAGTACAGTTTGGAAAGATGTCTAAAAAAATATCTTGCTGTTTAAATATTAGGTTTACTGAATGAAAAATAAAATCAAAATTCGTTTAAAATCATTTGATCACCGTAGTCTTGATCAAGCTACAAAAGAGATAGTTAGTGCTGTTAAAAGAACGTTTGCTAACATTAATGGCCCTATTCCTTTACCTAAAAAAATTGGAAGATTTACCGTAAATAGGTCTCCTCATGTACATAAGAAGTCAAGAGAGCAATTTGAAATTAGAAAGCATAAAAGATTATTAGTTATAGGTGATCCGAATCCGGCGGTTGTCGATGCTTTAAGTAAAGTTGATTTAGCAGCAGGTGTTGATGTAGTGATTGAATTAGAGAGTGGGGAATAAATGAGAACCGGTATAATTGCTCAAAAAATTGGGATGACTAGTGTTTTTAATGATAAAGGCGAAAGAATTTCTTTAACATTAGTAAAAGTTGATGATTGTCAAGTAGTAGGACATAAAACTCTAGAAAAACATGGATATAATGCTTTGGTTATAGGTGTAAAAGATAAAAAAATATCTAGAGTAACCAAACCTATGAGACAAGTTTTTGCTAATGCTAAAATATCTCCTAAAACTAAATTAAAAGAATTTAGAATTTCTGAAGAGAATTTTATTGATATAGCAGCAAGTCTAGAAGTAGACCATTTTACGGCAGGACAATTTGTGGATATAACGGCAACTACTATAGGTAAAGGATTTGCCGGTAGTATGAAAAGACATAATTTTAGAGGTCTTGAAGCTTCTCACGGTGTTTCGATATCCCATCGTTCGCATGGTTCTACAGGACAAAGACAAGATCCAGGAAAGGTTTTCAAAGGCAAAAAAATGGCCGGTCATATGGGATGTAACCAAGTTACTATTCAAAATTTGAAAATATTTGCCGTTGATAAAGAGCGTAAGCTTATTATGATTCAGGGTAGTATACCCGGTCACAAAAATTCGTATCTTTCAGTAAAAGATGCAATAAAAAAGATTTCAATAACTGTATAATAGATATTTAGACATGTTTGTTGAGGTTAAAGATTATCACGTTAACAAAACGCCATACAATATTATTTATATAAAAGTTTTATATAAGACTGTATAAGGTTAAAATAAAGATGAAAACTAAAATATTAAGTCTTGCTAATGAAGAAGTTGGTGAGATTAGCTTAAATGAAGATATATTTGCTGTTGAATTTATCAGAGATGATATAATAAAGCAGGTTATTGATTGGCAGAGAGCTAAGGCAATGTCTGGTAACCACAACACTAAAACAGTATCAGAAGTATTAGGAACCACAAAAAAACCGTTTAAGCAAAAAGGTACAGGTAATGCAAGACAAGGCTCCCTTAGATCGGTACAGATGCGTGGTGGTGGTGTAGCTCATGGACCTAGAGTACGTAGTCATGCAACGAAATTACCTAAAAAAGTACGAAAACTTGGTTTAATTCATGCTTTATCCGAGAAATGCGCTGAAGGAAAATTATTAGTCATAGATTCTTTAAAGCTAGATAAGCCTAAAACTTCTGCTCTTGTAAATATATTAAACAAATTTCAAGGGAAAAGTTTCTTTGTAATAGATGGAAATGAAGTAGATATGAATTTTTCTTTAGCTGCAAAAAATATTTATAATACTGTGATTGTTCCACAAATAGGAGCCAATGTTTATGATATAATACGACATGAATATGTCCTATTATCACAAGAAGCAGTGAGTGTTTTAGAAGAGAGGTTAAGATGAGTTCTTATAAATACTACGATTTAATTAGACAACCTATTATTACAGAAAAAACTACAACCCTTTCGGAACAAAATAAATACGCTTTTTATGTAGATAAATTTGCTAAAAAACTTACCCTTAAAAAGGCTATAGAAGAAATATTTAAAGTAAAAGTAAAAAAAGTGAATATTTTAAACGTTAAAGGTAAGAAGAAAAGATTTAAAGGAATTATAGGGACTCAAATCAATAGAAAGAAAGCTATTGTTACATTAGAAAAAGACCATAATATCGATTTTGCCGGAGGAATTAAATAAATGGCTTTAAAAAACTTTAATCCAATTACTCCTTCTCTTAGAGAGTTAGTTCAAGTTGATAAAACTAGTTTATGGAAAGGCAGACCTTTAAAATCTTTGACCAAAGGTATATCTAAAACCGGTGGACGAAATAATCAAGGTAGAATTACTTCTTGGCACAGAGGTGGAGGACACAAAAAATTATATCGTATTATTGATTTTAAAAGAAATAAAATTGATATTTCTGCTATTGTTGAAAGAATAGAGTATGATCCTAATAGAACTGCTTTTATTGCTTTAATAAAATATGAAGATGGAGAATATTCTTATATTCTAGCACCACAAAAGTTATCTGTAGGTGATAGAGTAATATCAAGTCAAGATGCTGATATAAAAATAGGAAATTGTTTACCTTTAAAATGCATTCCTATCGGTACTACTTTACATAATATTGAAATGAAAGTCGGTAAGGGCGGTCAAATTGCAAGGTCTGCAGGTACTTCAGTAGATCTAGTGGGTAAAGATTCAGGATATGCTCAGATTAAATTAAGATCAGGTGAATTTAGGTTAGTACCTTTAGATTGTAAAGCTACTATAGGTAGTATATCTAACCCGGATCAAAAAAATATTAATTTAGGCAAAGCCGGTAGAAATAGATGGCTAGGTTGGAGACCGCATGTTAGAGGTGTAGCAATGAATCCTGTAGATCACCCTCATGGTGGTGGTGAAGGTAAAACTTCAGGAGGTCGCCATCCTGTTACTCCTTGGGGATTCCCAACAAAGGGTAAGAAGACACGTAAAAATAAACGTACTTCAAAATTTATCGTAAAGAAAAGAAAATAGATTTTAAATTAATTAGGTATTAGTATGGCACGTTCAATATGGAAAGGGCCTTTTGTAGACGGTTATTTAATAAAGAAAGTTCAAAAATTAATGGAATCAGGTAAATCTGAAATGATTAAAACTTGGTCTAGAAGATCAACGATTTTACCTATTTTTGTAGGGTTTACCTTTTCTGTGCATAATGGAAATAAATTTATTCCGGTTTCTGTAAATGAAGAAATGGTTGGAAGAAAATTAGGTGAGTTTGCTCCTACTAGAACATTTCACGGTCATGGAGCAGATAAAAAAATCAAAAGAAAATAAAGATTTATATGGTACAGGAAAATAAAATTTTTGCTACGGCACAAGCTAAATCTATTAGAGTAAGTTCAAGGAAGCTCAATTTAGTTGCAGCCTTTATTAGAAATATGAAAGTATCTGAAGCATTGGTACAATTAACTTTTTCTCCTAAAAGAATTGCAAAAGTTGTAAAAGATTGTTTACAATCTGCTGTTGCAAATGCTGAAAATAATTTAGGTCTAGATATAGATAGATTGGTTATTACTAAGGCGACTGTAGGTAAGGCTTTAGTAATGAAAAGAGTTATGCCAAGAGCAAAAGGAAGAGCAACTAGAATAAATAAGTTTTTTAGTAATCTTTATATAACTGTTACAGAAAAAGAGGATAATTAAAATGGGGCAGAAAGTTTGTGCACATGGTTTTAGAGTTGGACCGACTTTAATTAAAGGTTGGGATTCCATATTATATGCAGAAAAACATTATAAAACTCTTTTTATACAAGATTTAAAAATTAGGGATTTAATAAATAAGGGTTTTAATCAAGCCCAAATTAGTAGAGTTTTAATTGAACGCCCTTCTAATAAAAGTATTATAATTAATATTAATGCCAAAAAACCAAATATCATTATCGGTAGAAACGGTAGTGAAATTGATAAGCTAAAAAAAGCTATCGAGAAAATGACTTCTTTAAAAGAAGTTTATATAAATATTCACGAAGTTCGAAAATTTAATATAGATGCTGCTATAGTAGCTCAAACTATAGCACTACAGCTTGAAAAAAGAGTTTCTTTTAGAAAAGCCATGAAAACAGCAATTCAGGCGTCATTTAAACAAGGTGGACAAGGTATCAGGGTTAGTTGTTCAGGACGACTTGGAGGTGCTGAAATTGCTAGAACCGAATGGTATATAGAAGGAAGAATGCCGTTACATACTTTAAGAGCTGATATTGATTATTCAACAGCTGAGGCTATAACTACTTATGGAGTTATAGGGGTTAAAGTGTGGATTTATAAAGGTGAATATACAGAAAATAAAAGATATAATTAATTTTAAGTATTAAAATGTTAGCTCCGAAAAAACAAAAATTTAGAAAAGCTCATAAGGGTAGGGTTGCTTCAACAGCAAAAGCAGGTATGACGCTTGCTTTTGGATCATTTGGTCTAAAATCTATAGATGGTTGGCGTGTTACTGCAAGACAAATAGAAGCAGGAAGAAAAGCTGCTACTAGATGTATGAAAAGGCAAGGAAGATTATGGATTCGCATTTTTCCGGATGTTCCCGTTTCTAAAAAGCCTGCCGAAGTAAGAATGGGTAAAGGTAAAGGTTCTCCTGAATTTTTTGCAGTTAGAGTTGCGCCTGGAAGAATTATGTTTGAAATTGAAGGGGTAGAAGAAAATGTTGCACTTAGAGCTTTGGAGCTTGCAAGTGCGAAATTACCTGTTAGAACAAGGATAGTGAGACGTTATGAATGATTTAAAATTATTAAGAAGTAAGTTATCTACTGAAACAATAGAAGAGCTTTATAAAAACCTTAATCTTTTAAAAAAAGAATTGTTTAATTTAAGATTTCAACAAGCTTTAGGTGATTTAAAAAATACTAGTAGGTTTTCGTTAGTCAAAAAGTCTATAGCATGTATTAAAACTGAATTAACAAAAAGAGCTAATAGTGAGGAATATTAAAATGCCGAAAAGAGTGTTACAAGGTGTGGTTATAAGTTCAAAAGCTGATAAGACGGTTACAGTAAAAGTAGAAAGAAAGTTTAAGCATCCTATTTATAAAAAATTTGTGAAAGTATCTAAAAAATATGCTGCTCATGATTCAGCAAATAAATATCAAGCAGGAGATAAAGTTAGTATAATTGAAAGTCGGCCTATCTCAAAAACCAAAACATGGGTAGTGGTAAATGGGGAATAAAGTTTTTTAATCTTTGACTTTATAAGGTAGAGTGTTTATTTTATTTCTCGTGTATAAAAAATTGGAAGTAGTTTATGATTCAAATGCAGAGCATCTTGGAAGTTGCAGATAATTCCGGTGCTAAAAAAGTTATGTGTATTAAAGTTTTAGGTGGCTCTCACCATATGGTGGCAAAGCTGGGTGATGTTATAGTTGTATCTGTTAAAGACGCTATACCCGGCGGTAAGGTTAAAAAGGGTGATGTTTATAAAGGCGTGATTGTTCGTACAAAGACTGGAGTAGTAAGACCTGACGGTAGTACAATAAAATTTGATCAAAACGCATTAGTGCTTTTGAATAAACAAGATGAACCTATCGGTACTAGAGTTTTTGGTCCTGTTACAAGAGAACTTAGAGCAAAACAATATGTTAGAATAATGTCGCTTGCAGAGGAAGTGTTATAAATGATTAAATTAAAAGTAAAAAAAGGTGATGAAGTTGTTGTTATTACCGGAAAGCACAAAGGAAAAAAAGGTAAAATATTAAAAGTTTTCCCGGAGGACAGTAAAGTAATTGTTTCTGGAGTAAATGTAGTAAAAAAGCATACTAAATCTAATCAAATGAGTGAAGGCGGGATAATAACTAAAGAATTACCTATACATATCTCAAATATTGCACACATCGATCCAAAAACCGGTCACCCTACCAAGGTAGCTTTTAAATTCTTAGAAGATGGTTCTAAGGTTAGAGTAGCAAAGAAATCAGGGGAAATTATTGGTAAGGAAGGTAAATAATGTTAAGATTTAAAGCATTATATCAGCAAAAAATTATTGAAAACTTACAAAAAAAATTTTCTTATAAAAATAAACACGAAATACCGCAAATTAAGAAAATTGTGATAAATATGGGAGTAGGGGAAGCAACAGCCGATTCCAAAGTAATTAATAATGCAGTAAATGATCTTACTTTGATTTCCGGTCAGAAGCCGGTTGTAACGTTAGCAAGAAAATCTATTGCAACTTTTAAGTTACGCAAAAATATGAAAATAGGTTGCAAGGTTACATTACGTAAAGATAGAATGTATGATTTTTTAGAGAGGTTAGTAATTGTTGCATTACCCCGTGTTAAAGAATTTCGCGGTTTTTCGTATAAAAGTTTTGATGGTAAAGGGAATTTTACTTTTGGGTTAAAAGAGCAGATAATTTTTCCTGAAATTAATTACGATAAAATCGATACAATAAGAGGTATGGATATTACAATCGTTACATCTGCTAAAACAGATCAAGAAAGTAAATTTTTGTTATCAGGGTTTAATTTACCTTTTTATAATTAATTTTTAGGATATATATAATGGCAAAAGTAAGTTCTATAAAAAAGAACGAAAGTAGGAAAAAAAAATCACAAAGTTTACATAATAAACGTTTAGCACTAAAAAGTAAAATTTATGATAAAAATATTTCATTAGAAGAGCGTTTTTCTTTGGTAATGTCACTTGCACAATTACCTAGAAATTCATCATCTACTAGAATAAGAAATAGATGTGAGCTTACAGGTAGACCAAGAGGTGTTACAAGAAAGTTTGGTATATCGAGGAATAAGCTTAGAGAATTAATAGGCAGAGGCTTAGTTCCCGGTGTAGTTAAGTCAAGTTGGTAAAAGTCGATAGGTGAATCATATGTCAATGACGGATAATGTAGCAGATATGTTAACTAGAATTAGAAATGCTTATAAAAGCAAATTGATAAATGTTTCTTTTCCTAGTTCTAAAATTAAAACTTCAATTTTAGATGTTTTGCAAAAAGAAGGTTATATAAAAGCTTATATAACTACTCAAAAAAATAATATTAGTTATACTGAGGTAGCTTTAAAATACTCTGTTAATGGCGATGCTTCTATATGCGAAATTCATAGAGTATCAAAGCCTGGAAAAAGAGTATATTCTGCTATTAAAGATTTGAAAGGATATTATAATAATATGGGTATATATATTCTTTCTACTCCTTACGGTGTTATGTCTGATAGAGAAGCTCATATTAAAAATGTTGGCGGCGAAGTAATTTGTAAAGTATTTTAAGGTAAAAAATGTCACGTGTTGGAAAATTGCCAATTACTATACCTGAAGGTATAAAAATTGGTTTAAATGATTTAGAAGTAAAAATATCCGGACCTAAAGGCAAATTATCAAAAACTTTTAAAGGTAATATAGCAATTTCATTGGCAGAAAATAAGCTTTTAGTAAAACCTTTAGCCGCAAATAAAAATGCACGTGCTATGTGGGGTACTGCAAGAAGCATAATATCAAATATGGTTACCGGCGTTAAAGAAGGTTTTAAGCTTAAACTCGAAATTAACGGAGTCGGTTACAGGGCGATGGTAAAAGGTAAATATTTAAATTTAATGCTTGCTAAAAGCCATAATACAAAAATTGAAATACCTTCAGATATTAAAATAGAGATGCCTAAGCAAAATATTATTATTCTTGAGGGAACAGATAAAGAAAAATTAGGACAATTTGCTTCAATTATTATAAAACAGAGACCACCTGAGCCTTATAAAGGAAAAGGAATTAAATTTGAAAATCAATTTATACCGCGTAAAGAAGGTAAGAAAAATTAAATTTAAGAGTTAAATATGCGTAGTGCTAAGCTAAAATTTGAAAAAAGAAGAAGTAGAATAAGACATAAAATATCTAAAACATCTAATAGAGTTAGATTATCAATATTTAAGTCAGGTAGACATATATATGCACAAATTATTGATGATTCTAAGTCTATAACGATTGCTGCTGCTTCAACTTTAGATGAGAAAATAAAAAAATTAAAAAAATCTCATTGTAATATTGAAAATGCTATCAAAGTAGGCGAAGAAATAGCAAAAAAAGCTGATTCTGCAGGGATAAAAGACGTAGTGTTTGATAGAGGCGGATATAAGTATCACGGTGTTGTAAAAGCGCTAGCTGATGCAGCTAGAGAGAAAATAAAATTTTAGGTTATAAGGTTGTAGTAATGTCTAAAGTTAAAAAAAATGACGAGACTTTAAGTGAAGTTTTAGTTGATGTAAATAGAGTTACAAAAGTAGTAAAAGGCGGTAGAAGCTTTGCTTTTTCTGCTTATGTAGTGGTCGGTGATAAAGCCGGCAGAGTCGGAGCGGGACACGGAAAAGCTAAAGAAGTAAATGAAGCTCGAGGCAAGGCAAAACAAGCCGCTAAAAAGAGAATGATGAAAGTACCGTTATATCAAAATAGGACTATTCACCATGACGTTGTCGGTAACAGTGGAGCTGCTAAAGTGATTTTAAGAAGAGCTAAAGCAGGTACAGGCATTATAGCCGGAGGATCTATGAGAGCAATTTTTGACTCTTTAGGCGTTCATGATATTGTTGCTAAATCAATAGGTTCAACGAATGTTTACGCAATGATTTCTGCAACATTTGATGCATTAAATAAACTTGCATCACCAAAATCTATTGCTATGAGAAGAGATAAAAAAGTAAATGAAATATCTATAAAATCTGCTGACATTCAAGTTAATGAATAATGTTGTATAAGTAAGGTGAAGTTATGAATAATAAGATCAATAATATAAAAATTACTCAAGTTCACAGTGCTATAGGTCGTAAGTATGATCAAAGGTTGATATTAGTTGGGCTTGGTTTAAACAAAATTAATAAGAGCGTTATTCTGGCAAATACTAATTCAATCAAGGGGATGGTTAACAAAGTAAAGCATTTGTTAAAAATAGAAAATATGTAATTAGAGTTTTTAAATGAAATTAAATGAATTATATAATAATATAGGTGCTAAAAAAAATAAGAAAAGAATAGCACGCGGTATTGGTAGTGGTAAAGGAAAAACCGGCGGTAGAGGAATTAAAGGTCAAAAATCTAGATCCGGTGTTGCAATAAAAGGTTTTGAAGGTGGTCAAACACCTATTATCAAAAGACTACCTAAAAGAGGGTTTAGTTGTATTTCAACTAAAAAATACAATATAATAAATATTTATAATATTGAAGAAGCATTAGCCGATGGGCGTTTAAGTGCTGATGATAATATTACGAAAGAAAAATTGGTAGAAGCCAGAGTAGTTAATAATAAAAATAATAAGAAATTAGTGAAATTATTATCTATTTGTAGTGATGATTTTGCTACTCCTCTATCATTAAAATTAGATGCTTATTCTTCTAAAGCTAAGGCTTTAATCGAGAAAGCAGGTGGAAAATTATTATAGTATATGGGGCAGAATTTTTCTAAAAAATCCGGTAATGATTTAGTTAGTCGCATTGTTTTTACTATTCTCATTCTTATAGTATGTAGATTGGGGTCTTTTATACCTATACCTGGTATAGATTCAATTGCTTTAAGTAGTGTGGCTGCAAAGAATCAATCCGGAATACTCGGAATCTTTAATATGCTATCCGGAGGATCGCTAGGTAGAATGTCCATTTTTGCTTTAGCAATTATGCCGTATATTACTGCCTCAATTATTATCCAATTAATGTCAGTTGCATATAAACCTTTGGAAAATTTAAAAAAAGAAGGGGAAGTCGGCAAAAGAAAAGTAAATCAGCTATCGAGATATTTAACGGTTCTGCTTGCTTCTTTTCAAGCTTATGGAGTTGCTATAAGTTTAGAGTCGATTGTAACAAATACTGGTCCTGTAGTAATCTTAGCGGGTTTTTTCTTTAGAGTTACAACCGTAATTACTTTAGTTGTAGGCACAATGCTACTAATGTGGTTAGGAGAACAAATTACACAACGCGGAATAGGTAATGGTACGTCTTTAATTATATGTATAGGTATAATTTCAGGAGTACCTAGTGCTATTATTAGTATGTTTGCATTATCAAGAAAAGGAGCATTATCGCCTTTAATAGCGATAGCTGTTTGTATTGGAGTAGTTGTATTAATAGCTATAATTATATTTTTTGAAAGAGCCCAAAGAAAATTATTGGTGCAGTATCCTAAAAGACAAGTAGGAAATAAAATTTATGGAGGCGAAGCAACCCATATGCCTCTCAAGTTAAATACTTCTGGTGTAATACCTCCAATATTTGCTAGTTCAATTTTACTATTTCCTGCTACGCTTGCTAATTTTTCTAATAGTAATTCAGAAACTATGGGCATGCTTACTTATTACTTAGGGCATGGAAAACCTGTATATATTTTATTATATGTAGCATTAATTATGTTTTTTAGTTTTTTTTATACTGCAATAGTATTTAATTCTGAAGAAACTGCTAATAATTTAAGAAAATACGGTGCTTATATTCCAGGTAAAAGACCAGGAAAAAATACGTCTGATTATTTTGATTATATACTTACAAGGCTTACGGTTATAGGTGGGATATATTTAAGTGTAATATGTGTAATTCCGGAGCTATTAATGAATAAATATGTAATCTCTCTTTCTTTAGGAGGTACGAGTTTTTTAATTGTAGTGAACGTGGTACTTGATACTATGACTCAGATTCAAACTTACTTATTTAGTAGTAAGTATGAAGGTTTAATGAAGAAAGTAAAATTAAAAAATTAAAAATGAGCTTAAATAGTGATAGTAATTTTTTTAGGTTCTCCAGGAGCGGGAAAGGGCACACAAGGAAAAAAGATAGCTAAAAAAATTGATTTACCACATATAGCAATCGGTGATATATTTAGAACAATTATTAAAACATCAACTAGTGAAGCAGAGTTAATTAATAATTATGTTAAGCAAGGGGAGCTTATCCCTAATGAAATAGTTAATCAAGTAATCAAAAATTTTTTATTATCCTCTGAATATAAAAACGGCTACATATTAGATGGATATCCGCGTAATTTAGAGCAAGCGAAATTTTTTGAATCATTTATTAAAGAAAAAATTAAAATAATATATTTTGATGTTTCAGATGAATTATTAATTAAAAGAATTTTAGGAAGATATAGTTGTAAAAATTGCGGTAAAATATATAATAGATACTTCTTGCAGCCTAAAACTGATAATGTATGTGATGTTTGCGGTTCAAGTACATTTGATTATAGAAAAGACGATAATGAAGAAGTAATAAAAAAAAGAATTGAAGTATATAAAACAGAAACATATCCGTTAATAGATTATTATAAAAATAGTGGTAATTTTTATATAGTTAATGGAGGTAAAAGTGAACAAGAAATAGAAATTGATATACAGAAAATACTAAAAATAAATTGACTTTATCAAAGATTTTTATATTATTTTTTAGTTACCAGTAAAATTTTGGAGATTATTTGTGGCAAGAATTGCAAGTGTTAATATTCCTGATAATAAACGTTTAGTTGTGAGTTTAACTTACATTTACGGTCTTGGGCCTACTATGGCAGCAGAGATCTGTAATAAAGCAAAAATATCGAAAGATAAAAAAGTGAAAGAACTGACAGATCAAGAGTTAATAGGCTTACGTAATATTATTGGAAGTGAATATAAAGTTGAGGGTGATTTAAGACGAGAAGTTACGCTTAATATTAAGAAAAAGAAAGATATAAGATGTTATCAAGGACTTAGACATATACGTAAGTTGCCGGTGAGAGGACAGAACACGCATTCTAATGCTCGAACTAGAAAAGGTAAAGCTATTGCGATAGCCGGAAAGAAAAAAGCTGTAAAATAATAGTTTAAGTATAGAGTATAAATAATGAATCAGACGGTTAAAGTTAAGAAAAAGAAAAAAACTATCACTCTTGGTGTTGTGCATATCCGAGCATCATTTAATAATACTATAGTAACATTTACTGATATCCAAGGTAATACTATTGCTTCTGCATCGGCAGGAGGTAATGGGTTTAAAGGGGCAAGAAAAGCAACACCTTATGCAGCTCAAGTAACAATTGATAGAGCATCAGAAAAAGCAAAAGAATATGGTCTAAAAACTATTTCTATTAGGATTGGAGGACCGGGGGCTCAGCGTGAATCAGCAATGAGAGCTTTATTCGGACAAAATTTTGTGGTTACATCAATTTTAGATGTATCGTCAATTGCTCATAATGGAGTAAGACCGCCAAAAAGAAGAAGAGTATAAGAGAATCATAGGTATTAAATGTTATCGTTAAGTAAAAATTGGAATACTTTAATAAAGCCGAATAAAGTTGCTTATGAAAATTTTCCAGAAACCAATAATAAAGCTAAAATTGTAGTTGAACCTTTAGAAAGAGGTTTTGGTTTAACACTCGGTAATGCTATGAGAAGAGTATTACTTTCTTCTTTACAAGGAGCAGCTATCACGTCTATAAAGATCCCTGCTATAGAACATGAATTTTCTTCTATACCCGGTGTAAAAGAAGATGTATCTGAAATGATTTTAAACATTAAAGGTATTGAAGTAAAAATGCATGTTGCAGAAAAACGTATCATGAAATTAAAAGCAACAGGACCTTGTGTTGTAACGGCCGGTATGATTGAAACAGGTCATGATGTAGAAATACTGAATCCGGATCATGTAATTTGTGATCTCGCTAAGGACAAGCAGCTTGAAATGGAATTAACTTGCAAGGTTGGTAAAGGGTATGTACTTAGCACAAATAGTTATGAGGATAATTTACCTATTGGTGAAATAGCTATAGATGCTTTATTTAATCCGGTAAAGAGTGTTACTTATAAGGTAGAAAATACTAGGGTAGGTCAGGTTACTGATTATGATAAATTAATTATGTTTGTAGAAACTAACGGTGATGTATTACCTGAAATGGCTGTAGGTTTAGCTGCACGTATTTTACAGGAGCAATTACAATTATTTATTTCTTTTGAAGAACAGGCAGAAGATAAGCAAGTTAAAACTAATGCTTTACCATTTTCACCTTATTTACTTAAGAGAGTGGATGAATTGGAATTATCGGTTAGATCGGCAAACTGTTTGAAAAATGATAATATAATATATATAGGGGATCTAGTAAAAAGAACGGAATCCGATATGCTAAGAACTCCAAATTTCGGTAGAAAATCTTTAAATGAGATTAAAGAAATATTGGCAAAATTTAATTTAAGATTCGGTATGGATGTACCGGATTGGCCACCGGAAAATATTCAGGAATTATCTAAACGTTATGAAGATTCTTATAATTAAGGACTAAAAAATGCGACATAAAATTAAAGGCAGAAAGTTAAATGTAACAAGTAGTCATCGGCAAGCAATGCTCGCTAATATGGCTGTAGCACTTGTAACCCATGAACAAATTAAAACTACTTTACCAAAAGCTAAGGAATTAAGACCTTATATTGAAACTCTAATTACTAAAGCTAAAAAAGCTGATTTAATGGTAAGAAGAAGCGTTTTATCAAAAATAAAAGATAAAACAGCAGTAGAAAAGCTTATAAATATTTTAGGTACCAGATATAAAGATAGACCTGGCGGTTATACTAGAATAATAAAAGCCGGATTCCGTTATGGTGATTTAGCACCGATAGCATATATTGAATTTGTAGATAGAGATATTAATGCTAAAGGAAATATACAACAGCGAGATGCTAATGAAGAAATTAAAAATTAAAATATAAGGGACTCGGTGATGGCTAATCATTCTTCAGCAAAAAAAGCTGCTAGACAAACAGTAAAAAGAACTCTAATCAATAAAAAACGATCTAGTGCAATAAAAACTTTTATAAAGAAAGTTGTACATGAAATCAGTCTTGGTAATAAAGAAAATGCTAACATAGCTTTATCTGTTGCTCAGTCTAAGATAATGCAAGGTGTGAAAAAAAATATAATTAAATTAAATACCGCCTCAAGAAAAATTAGCAGATTATCAAGGCAAATAAAAAGTTTGAAAGTAAATAACACTTTATAGTAATTTAAAAGCAAAAGCTAATAAAATTTTGCTAATTAATAAAAAATATGGGCGATTAGCTCAGCTGGTAGAGTATCTCGTTTACACCGAGAGTGTCGGCGGTTCGAGTCCGTCATCGCCCACCAATCAAAAGTTTTTAGTATTTCAACGATCAGACAATGAATGAAGCTTAAACTCAAGTTTTTCAGTTTTAAATGTTACAATAGTTAAACCTATCAAGAAAAACAGTATCTTTGTGAAAGGGCATTTCTAACTAAGTATATATTAGTTAATAATTTAATGCCATTGCTAGAAAATTACAAAGTAAGTGAAGAAATAATCCAGTATAAAAATACTAAATTTTAGCATTTTTATACTGGATTATTTCCTCACTTAGCTGATTAAATCGCTGTTGTTTTTCTTGATCGGTAAATCTAAAGTAATTCTTATCTTGTAGTAATGCGTTTAATGCTACAGTTTGAATAGTGTGTTTATATCCTATCTCTGCTAATGCTTGTATATTTTATAATTACCTATATCTGCTTTTTGTGTTTCTTGATTAATATTATGGTTTAGCTCCTTAATTAACTTTATCCTATCTTGGATCTGATTGACCGAATCTTTAGAACCTTTTAATGATTGTAATCCTATATTTATTGATGAAATTATTTGTGCTACATTATTACCGACTATAGCTGCTGATATCCCCGCCACGTTTACTATATTATTTATTACATTTGTTATAACCGATGCTATAAATAATGATTTAGTACCTTTATTAGTCTTTCGTTTATTGCTGCTCATTATGTATATATAAATCATCTTTTAAAATATCTTTTTACTTTGGATCAATTTTTAGAAGAGCTTGTTGTTTACTCAAATCATCACGATGTTTTTCTAATAATTTATTTTCTTGTGTAAGAAGACGTATCTTGCGAGTATGTACTACATCTATTATGGCTTTACCTACTATAGATGTTGCCATGGCAGCAGCTGATACAAACATAAATGGAGCTGTGGCAGGTGCTATAGTTGCCAGCATAATACTACTTGCTATTAATCCGAGTACGCTAGCTGTGGTTTTATTAAAAAGAATCTTTCCTGTTACGTTGCTTATTTTCTTTATATTACCCCATTTTGAGGTCTTAATACTATTTATAATACTGGATATTCTTGAGTTATTTTGTGCTTTATACTCACTTTTATAAATTAGTATTGGGGTGTTGTTCATGGGTTGTTGAGGCGTGTGTGCCTCTACTCATTAATTGCTGTATCCGTTCTTGCTCTATTATATATAAATCATCTTTACTTTTTACTGTTTCTTGAGAAATTATACGCTCCAAGTTACGCCTTTGTATAACTTCTATATCATCCATACTGCTCTAAAGTATTGGAGGCTGCTTTTTAGGTACTGTGTCTATATTATTGGATGATGCCTTTACAATAGCTAAATCCTTTTCTAGTGAGTGTGGCATATTTTCTTTTCCTCTTTTAATAGGTCTTGCCATTCTATTCGCTCCATTTATATGCCTTTAATCTGTTTTAGGGTGCATTATAGATAATTATTAAAATTTTATGTCAAATACACCTAAGTTAGAAAATCACTATAATAAATTGTTACAAGATATTATACTTAAAACATTAGAGCAGACTCAAATTGTAGAAACCTATTTAATACAAGAAGATTTTAGTAGTACTTTAGATGAGCTGCAAAAAATAAACGCAAAGCTTAAAGAATATTGTAAGGTTTTTGCTCTGCTTGAAAGAATTAAAACCGAATTAACTGAAGAAGATAAAGTATATAACTAATTTAATTGATATAAAAGGTGCAAGCTGCATTTCGCCTTGTATATTCAATAATAATTTCCTGCTTCAACTTCTAGCTTTTTAAAAGGTGATATACCGAGGCTATACCCTATAATAATAGGCATTACTATCATCAACAATCCTAAATTATTAAAACGTTCTGTTAAATAAACAAGCCCAAAAGAACTAATTACATAACATAGCGGCTCTTGAATAAGCATATATAAAGCTAGCATAGGTAAATCGTTTTAAAACCGGAAAACTTTTATAAAATATTGGAATTGCCGGGGAGTCACTTGGAGAAAAAGTTACTACAATTAGTGAAATTAAGAGAATTTGCTAACCTTGCATTATCTTATCTAATATTAATGGATTAGATAGAAGAAAAGTTAAAAATATTACTAATTGCATTTATAGGATAAACACGTAAGTGCTAGTGCTACAAAAAATTCTACTATAGAAATTTGTATTAAAAAATAATAAATTGCAGTCTTCTTATTAACTTTTGCCTGCCATATAAGATTATTTTTTATCTTTGCTACATCAATTATATTACTATCTTTTATCGTTTTCTTGTATTCTACGCTTAGCATCAACAAAATCTGGTGTTTCTCGCAAAGTAGTCCTAGTAGCACTACCTATTAATGCAATTCCTGTACCTACCCAAAATGCGATACGCTAATTAAAGTCATAGGATGTAACTAAGGTTTCTACGCCAAAGGCCACAGTTAATCCTAAGCACACACCCCTACAAATGCTCTACGGCAGGAAAGCGTTTAGGAACTCCAACAGATTCCGTTAAATATAATTCTGCTCCTACTCTTGCTCCCATGGATGACATACCTTGCACTATACGGCATATTGTTACTATGCAGGCGGCACTAGCACCTACTTGGGCATAAGTAGGAAGATTAACCATAACGATGCAAGAAAATGACATTAAAATAGTGGTAATAATGACTGTGGATTTCCGACCTATATTATCAGCCAAATAATAAAGCTCCTAAGGGTCTAAAAATAAAAGTAGAACAAAAAGAAAAAACTGCAAGAAGTCGATTAATGTGAGTATCATATTGCAGAAAGAAAAGCTCATCAATTAGTACTGTCATATGAACATATAGCATAAGATCAAAATATTCTCAAAAAGTACCTATAGATAGTAAGCCTATGCCTATAGCCCGTTTTTGTTCTCTGTTTAAACTTTTTTGTTTTTTTTCGTATCCCAACACAATTTTTTCTAAAAAGTTAATTTATAGCAATGTTATATTGAGAAGATTTCAAGTCTATAAATTCAAGGCAAAAGTTACAATGTTTTATGATTATACTTATTTAAAACTTCTTTGACTAATGCAGTTGTTATTTTTCTTTTGGAAATTAAAGCAAAATAGTTAATATTGTCTAATATTTCTATAATTTTCGAATATTCCCTAGGCAAATTTACTAAAAGAAAATCTATTATTTGTCGGGATATTGTTACCGAAGAAATAGCAAAATGCTTAAATATTAGAATTTTGATTAATTCATCGTCAGGTGAGTTTAATAGAATACTAAGTACTGATTTAATACGTGAAGATAAATCGGGTAAAGTAAAATTTCTGCTTTTATCAGATGCGGTAAGTAAAAGATATTTTTGTTTTTCGTTAATAATATTAAATATATGAAGTAATGTCGGCTCTTGCCAGTTTTCAATATCTTCAATGATGAAAGCATTATATTTTTCTGAAATTTCTTCATTAAAAAAAATATCTTTAATAATATAGGCATTGCTTAAATTTTGCCATATTTTGGTTAAATAAGTTTTGCCTGACGAAGAAGGTCCTTTAATTAATAAAGTAAATTTATAAGGGTTAACGCCAAAGCCGCACTGCCAATTTTTTATAATATTATAAGCTTGATCGTTAGAACTAGAAACAATAAATTCATCAGGATGATATTTACTAGAAGTAGTAAAACGAAATATATATTGCTGCACTGTTATAAGAATTTTTTAGTCGTCTATTCGATAGAATTTGCTAGATTTATAAACTTTAATTAGATTCAAAAGTAAAATTTTTGTAATCCCTGCAATCGGTATAGCAAAAAATATTCCAATAATTCCAAATAAGCTGCCGCAGGCAAAAATTGAGAATATAATCCAAAGAGGATGCAACCCTATTTTATCACCGATAATTTTAGGAGTGAAAATATAAGACTCGCAAATATTTCCAACTAGATAAATTATCATTATATATAGTAATTTAGTAGTTACACCAAAAGTTAAATAGCCGATAATTAGAGTTAAAAGAAACGATATAAAAGTACCAAGGAAAGGAATAATAACTAAAAATCCTGTTAAAATGCCAAGTAAAAGAGCGAGATCAATACCTATTACGGTAAATGCAATACTATAATAAGTAGATAATAATAAGCAAATATTTAGCTGTCCTCTTATGTAAGCAGATAACAGATTATTAATTGCCGATAATATTTCAAGGATTTTCGGTCGGGTTTTTATAGGTAATAATGATTTCATGTTTGCAATAATTTTAGCCCAATCACGTAGGAAATAGAATAATATTATAGGTATAAGTAAAAATAAAACAAATATGTTAATAGTTATAATAGTATAACGCCAAAAATTATTAGCAATACTGCCAAGTATAGTAAATATACTATTTATAAAATTGCTTAAAGAATTCTTGATTTTATCAGCAATATCAGGTTCTATCGAATAAATTTTTACCATTATAGTCGGTAATATTTCTGCCTGTAAATAATTGTTATATTTTGGAATATTATTTATAAAAGTAAAAATTTGTCCATAAATTATCGGCACTAAAATAGTTAAGCTTAAGAAAAATATGCTCAAAAATATCAGATAAATTATGCGTGATGCAAATTTATTTGATATTTTAAATTTTGATGCGATAAAACCTATAGCAGGTTGTAGTAAGTAAGATATTATAAATGCGATAAAAAATGGTTTTACTGCGTCTGAAATTAGCATAAAACCGCTGATAAAAAGCCCTAAAAAAACTAGCCAAAATATAACGGTTCTATTCATTATTATTTTCCTCATTTTCTATACGAAGATCAACTTCAAAAAGCGCTAGGAGTTCACAAGGCGAAGATCCCAGCATATATTTAATACGTGAGAATTGCAGTTCTTGTAAAACGACGACGCCAATTTTTGAAGTTGATCGAGTATTAAGGTTTTTTAACTACTTGTACGGTAGCAGGACGAAGTAGTCTATCTCTAATTTTATATCCTGATT
Source organism: Candidatus Rickettsia barbarica (assembly GCF_041477405.1). NCBI lineage: Bacteria > Pseudomonadati > Pseudomonadota > Alphaproteobacteria > Rickettsiales > Rickettsiaceae > Rickettsia > Candidatus Rickettsia barbarica. The sequence goes on from NZ_JBEWYL010000001.1 coordinate 259,712, forward strand.
GCATTAAAGTAATAATACTATTTGGTGCATGATCAGGATGTTCTATCTGCGCAATTGCATTATGTAAATTATAGTCGAACATTGATCCTATTTCCGGCTTTATTTCTTCAATATGATGTTTATGAAAGACTTTGTCTAGCTCGTCTTTAGTCATCTGAACGCCTGCAATAATATTTGTGACTTCTACATCAGAATTTGCCGGTTTATGTGCTAATGCTCTTGAAAGATTATCACTAACATTTAGTAGTTCTTTAGCAAATGTAGCAATTGCATAATCTTTTGCTTCGTCACGTGCTTTTTCTAAACGCTTTCTTGTATTGTCTATTTCAGCAGTAGTTCTTATTAGCTTATCTTTGAGCTCTTCAATCTCGGCTTTTAACGCTGTTACCTCCGGATTTGCTGTTTCAACTATCTCTTCAGCAATATCATTTATTGTTTGTTCATTATTTTCTATATTATCGTCTATCATATTATTTACTTTATACTTATGTTCTTTTTTGAAATATATAGATATAATAAAAATTTTTTCAATGGTATACTCGTTTAATTTGAAAAATTGGTGTCGTTGTTTCGTATTTTTTTATCCTCACGTACTAGTATGTATGCTGTGGTCAAAAAATATGAAACGCCTTACTCTTTTCCAAATTAAACTTTACTATTTATTTTTACTTATGGAGTACAAATTGTATTATGAGACAGTCAGGAAGCAAAAGCAACCAATTACGTCCTATTTCATTAGAATTATCCCCGCTTATTAATCCGGAAGGTTCATGTCTTATTAAAATCGGTAATACACATGTCATGTGTAGTGCTACTTGTGAAACTACCGTACCGCCATTTTTGAGGGGACAAAATCAAGGCTGGATTACTGCTGAGTACGGTATGCTTCCCGGTTCTACATCACAGCGTATTAAAAGAGAAGAGGCACTTGGGAAACAAGGCGGAAGAACGCAAGAGATACAGCGTTTAATAGGTAGGGCGATGCGATGTGTAATTGACGTGAGGAAACTCGGCGAGAGGCAAATTATCATAGATTGTGATGTTATTAATGCTGACGGTGGTACTAGAACTGCAGCAATAACAGGGAGCTATGTAGCATTGCACCTAGCTATTAGGTCCTTGATGAAAAAGAGAGTTTTAAAGGTGAACCCGTTAATTAGTCAAATTGCAGCTATTTCTTGCGGTATATATAAAGGTGAGGCGATACTAGATTTGGATTATTTAGAAGATAGTGATGCGGACGTGGATAGTAATTTTGTGTTTGCAGGTAACGGTAATTTAATCGAAGTACAAGGCACGGCAGAGAAAAATCCTTTTTCCGAAGAGCAGTTTTTAGCAATGTTAAAACTTGCTAAAGGTGGAGCTGCAGAATTATTTAAACTACAAAATCAGGTACTGCTTGGGTCTTAGAAAGTTGCTAAGTGGATCAGTGTTCCCGTCATTGCAAAAAATGCTAATTTATAGCATTTTTTTATTATTGCTCTGGATTGCCGCATCGCTTTGCTTCCCGCAATGACGGTGCATGTATCCACGCAACCAATCTTCCACGAGAAGAACGTATTTATTAAGCGTATGGATTATCATCAAAAGCAATATGTTCACCTGATAATATAATTATCTTATCTCGATTGGTATTATATTTATAAATACCTTATGATTAAGATCTGTTACTTTAACACTACTATGTGGTCCTAAGATTAATTCCGCAACATTGCCTAGGTTTTCAAACGTAACACGCTGATTAGCTCCAATTGTTATTTTATTGGGCGATATATTAATATTTGCTGTTCTACTTTCTTCGGTAAAAGTAATAGTTCTATATTTCGGATTGTTCATATTTTCCTCTTTGAATGAATTTTAAGTTATAAAATCATTACTACAATATGCCATATACTACTTCAATTAAAAATTTTTTAACCTAGCTCTTTACTCAATTTATAATTGTTATTATAGTGTATTTTTTAAATTTAAGCGGCTATGGTATTAAGATTATATTATTGTCGTCTATTATGCCTTAGTAGTAGAATTATCCTCTGATCAATATGAGTAATTTGTAAGTAGTACTGTAGAGAATACGGTATTACCGATAATCAAAATATAGGAGTACATTTTTTGTACAAAGAAGATAAATTTTTGAATGAAAAAAACATAAGCACGGATGCTTCTATTTACTATAAATTGAAGCTATTTGAAGATAAAGATTTTGTTATTGCGGCTCAGCCTAAAATTTTAATGAGTAAGAGTAAAAAGCTTAAAGAAGATTTTTTAGGCGAGATATCTTTACTAATGGGAATGTCTAAAAATATCCACCCTGTTATTATTTTTAATCAAAATATATTTAGCTTTGGACATTCAATTAATATTGGTTCTAAGAAGATGTATTATATTTCTACTTGTGAAGGGATTAAATTTAAAAACGGCATAATGCTTACAAGTTTTACAAAATACCATAATACTTGGCAAAATTACGTCTATGTATATGATAGTTCAGTTTATGAGCAGTTAGGAATTGCAAAGATAATTAATTTTGGTAAAGAGAATAGAAACTTGTTAACTGCTCAAATCGGTCATTTTTGGGATCGCAGTCTTTCAAATTAAGAAATATAAAATATCAGGTATAAATTTTTCAGCATGGTTAGATGTATAAATGAAGATATAATATTACAGATAATCAGAGATAAAAACTTATTAGGTAAAAAACAAGCTAGTAGTTTAAAAGCTATGATCGAAGAAGCAATTATCGATAATGAGATAATGATTGATATATTATATGAAAATAGAATATTGCTGCTAATAAGCAATATTTCTTATATTAAAATTTATAATTATTCTTATATACAAGCCTATATAGTGAAGGGTTATTGTATATATGACGATGTTCATGGTAATACAATAACTGCTATAAATGATCTAAAAATATTGTTTAGTAATAATAATATTTTTAGATCTATAATGCTGATCAAGAAATATTATTTTTATAAATTATTAGAAAAAAATTTTGCCTATTTAACTAGTATCGAAGCAAAATATGCTCTTGAATTTAAAGTCGGACTGATTATTGCTAAGAATATTAAGTATACCAATAAAATAATAATATTTTTCGTCGTGTTTATAGTCACATTGATTTATCTGCCGGTTTTATTTCATGTTGCTAATAATATAAGCTATTGTTTGCAAAATATTTTAAAATCTCTGTTATGTATAAGGGCAGTAAGAGAATCGCCTTCGGTAAGGGTTGTATGGATTGAAAAGCGTATTCGGTGTCATACCGTGGTTTGACCACGGTATCCCGAAAATAATTAAAAATACTAATATTAGTATTTTTAACTGGATCCCGCGATCAAGTCGCGGGATGACAGAGGTGGAATCGCTTCACAAAACAAGTAGTACTAAAAATCATTCGGTGGAATCACAAATTTTTCAAAATGAGGAGAAAGCTTTACCGGTTTATACAGTTTTAGTACCGTTATATAAAGAATTCAGTAAGTCAAGGTCAATAATTAAAAATAGTTCATTAATTAATTATCCAAAAGATAAGCTAGGCGTTAAAATTATTATCGAAGATGACGATTATCTAATGATTAAAGAAATAGTGTTATATAATTTACCGTCTTATTTTCATGTTATATCTGTTCCGAAAAGTCTACCAAGAACTAAAAGCCAAAAGCCCTTAATTATGCTCTAGAATATTCACATGGCGAGTATCTAGTAGTATATGATGCTGAAGATAAACCTGAACAGCTACTTAAAGCTCTAGCAATGTTTAAAAACTTACCTCTAGAATATGCTTGTCTTCAAGTTAAGCTTAATTTTTATAATAAAAATGAGAATATTTTAACCTATTCTCAAAAATGTTTAATATAGTTTATGGTTTGAATATATCTTGAAAGGATTAAGTTTGCTAAAACTTCCTACACCTTGGGGGTACTAGTAATCATTTTAAAACGGATTATTAAATAAGCTTGGCGGATGGGATTCTTATAATGTAACAGAAGATGTCGAGCTTGGTATAAGAATTTACTCACAGAACTATAAAGTAGCTATTCGTGATTCCTATACTCTCTAGAAGAGGTTCCGAATAGTTTAGGTAATTGGCTAAATCAAAGATCACATTGGATTCAAGGCTTTTTGCAAACATTTTTGGTATTTAAAGCACAAAAAGATAAATGCCAAAAGTTTACTTTATTGCAAGTAATAACAATTTATATTTTCATCGGCTTATCTACTTATAATTTTTGGAGTTTACCCTTTATAATATTTTCTATTGTTATAAATAAAAATTCTATAATTAATTATTTATGGCTTATTAATAGTATTTTTTCGCTTTTATATCTATATGGTACAGCTCTGTATATAATTAAAAAATTCTTTAAAAAGCGGAAAAGTAAAATTTCAGGATATAGTAGCTTTGAGCTGATGGGCTAGTTATTTTATATTACATACTGTAGCTTCATATAAAGCAGTATTTGAAATAATTTTCTGTCCTTTGAATTTGAAATGGAGTAAAACTAAACACGGCACTAGTTTAGAGGATTTTGAGAAAGAATAGACCTCTAATAAAAAAAATTTTATTCTTGCCCCTTGAACTAACAAAAATAATATATATATAGTATGTACATTTAAAGATTTAAATTGGAGGTTAAAATGTCTTTTAAACCATTACATGATAGAATTGCAATAAAGCCTATCGAACGAGAAGAAAAAACTAAAGGTGGAATTATTATTCCCGATACTGTAAAAGAAAAGCCGATGCAAGGTGAAATAGTAGCCGTAGGTAAGGGTATGCGTAATGAAAAAGGCGAAATTCATCCTTTAGAGCTAAAAGTAGGCGATAAAGTTTTATACGGTAAATGGGCAGGCACCGAAATTGAAATTAAAGGCACACAACTGATCGTTATGAAAGAAAGCGACGTATTTGGTATTATTAATTAATTATTTGTTTTTAAGGAGAAATTAAATATGGCAACAAAACTTATTAAACACGGCTCAAAAGCTCGTGAGCAAATGTTAGAAGGCATTGATATACTTGCAGATGCAGTAAAAGTTACTTTAGGTCCAAAAGGCAGAAATGTACTTATAGAGCAATCATTCGGTTCACCTAAAATTACAAAAGATGGTGTGACGGTTGCAAAATCGATCGAGTTAAAAGATAAAATTAGAAATGCGGGAGCTCAGCTATTAAAATCAGCTGCTACAAAAGCTGCAGAAGTAGCCGGTGATGGTACTACTACAGCTACGGTACTTGCTAGAGCTTTGGCTCGTGAGGGTAATAAGCTAGTAGCTGCCGGTTATAATCCTATGGATTTAAAGCGTGGTATGGATTTAGCGGTAAACGCAGTAGTAGAAGAAATTAAAAAATCCAGTAAAAAAATCAATAGCCAAGAGGAAATCGCACAAGTCGGTACTATCTCTTCAAACGGTGATAAGGAAATCGGTGAGAAAATTGCTAAGGCAATGGAGGAAGTCGGTAAAGAAGGCGTGATAACCGTTGAAGAAGCAAAGAATTTTAGCTTCGATGTTGAAGTAGTTAAAGGTATGATGTTTGATAGAGGTTATCTATCACCGTATTTTGTAACGAATTCTGAGAAAATGGTTGCTGAGCTTGAAAATCCTTTCATCTTACTATTTGAGAAAAAATTATCAAATTTACAACCGATGTTACCTATACTTGAGGCTGTAGTACAATCACAACGCCCTCTATTAATTATTGCTGAGGATGTTGAGGGCGAAGCTCTTGCAACGCTTGTAGTCAATAGATTACGTGGTGGTTTAAAAGTTGCGGCAGTAAAAGCTCCCGGTTTTGGTGATAGAAGAAAAGCAATGATGGAAGATATTGCTATCCTAACTAAAGGTGAGCTTATTACTGAAGATTTAGGTATGAAGCTTGAAAATGTGAGTATTAAGAGTCTAGGGACAGCAAAAAGAGTAACAATTTCTAAAGAAAATACCGTAATTGTTGACGGTAACGGTGATAAGAAAAATATTGAAGATAGAGTATTACAAATTAAATCTCAAATAGCTGACACTACTTCTGATTATGATAAAGAAAAACTGCAAGAGCGTTTAGCTAAACTTTCCGGTGGTGTTGCCGTATTAAAGGTTGGCGGTGCTACGGAAGTTGAAGTGAAAGAGCGTAAAGATCGTGTTGAAGATGCACTTGCTGCTACAAGAGCGGCAGTTGAGGAAGGTGTTGTTGCCGGTGGCGGTGTAACATTACTTCATGCATTACAACCTTTAACAAAGCTTAAAGTAGAGAATAAGGATCAACAAGCAGGTATTGAAATAGTAATAGAAGCTTTAAAGGATCCGTTAAAACAGATTGTTGAAAATGCCGGTGAAAACGGTGGCGTAGTAGTTGGTAAATTACTAGAACATAAGGATAAAAATTATGGCTTTAATGCTCAAGATATGCAATATGTCGATATGATTAAAGCAGGAATTATTGATCCAGCTAAAGTAGTGCGTACTGCACTTCAAGATGCTGCTTCCGTTGCTTCGTTAATTATTACCACGGAAACTTTAATTGTTGACGAACCTTCTGATAAGGCAGAGCCAATGCCAATGCGTGGCGGTATGGGAGGTATGGGCGGTATGGATTTCTAAGTCTATATCTCTATAATAAGATAGGTTATGCAATAGATCTAATAAACCCGTTTTATTGTATTGCTCGTTCCCCTCATTGTAAGGAGGCATTGTTGCATGGACCGTAAAACCTACTCAATGTCATATCGTGGCTTAACCATGGTATCCAGAAAACAATACTAATAATATTAGCATTTTAAACTGGATCCTGCTACAAATTCGCAGGATGACAATTGAGAAACTAGTCCACGCAGGCAATGCCTGCTCCGCAATGGCGATTTTAACAACGTGCTGTACAACACATTATTAAAAGTCGCAGTAGGACACAACTGATTTATGCAACAAATGGGTTTTAAAGCGATTCTTTGCTTAATTTGAAAATACACTCTTTAAGAAAACTCTTCCTCAAAAAATAAAATATAGAATTTCTTGTAATTATTTCAATAAATGACTGCAAATATTTTTTAATTAATTATAATAGCTCAACCTTTGGTGTTTATCCTATGAGACTGTTAACAAAATAATTTTAAAGCTCATTAAATTCTTTTTAACTGCAAATTATAAGATTTTTTTGAAATAGGGATATTTATTACTGTAAAAATCTCTTTAATTATCAATTAAAGTTATTTTGTTAACAGCCTTATATATGATGATCAAAAGGTTTTAAGCGGTTTTACGCTTTAATTATTAAGAATAGATTTCTTGTTGCAGTTATAGGCAAGGTTAATCTATAATGTATATATTCGTTTAATTTAAAAAATTAATAATAACAGTTTCTAGCTTTTGGTTGGTTAAACTATGCTAACTAAAATTAGTAAGGTTTTAGAAAAATTACTATTTTTATTTTAAAAAAATCTTATAATTTATACAGTTCAGAAAGACTAAAATGAGATAATTTAAATTTTATATATAAAACTTAAAAAATTGGGTTCTAAAAGCTTTAAGTAGATAGTAACGCAAGAATTTAAGCATTGTTGCGTTACTATCTACTTAAAGCTTTTAGGCCTTCCTTTAAGCCGTCTTTTATAAATGAAATTTTAGCTTGTTTGCCGTCTGCGGTAATTAGTTCTATATAATTATCGTTTGATAAAATCATGTCTAGATCGTCTTTTGTAATAATAGCTAAAGCCTGACAGCCCTTTACTGTACAATTTACATATTTTCCGGCTGCTATTCGTTTGTCACCGCTATTAATAACTGTACCTGCCGGAATTTGAACATTTGACGGGACTATTTCTATTATTTTTAATTCCTGTTTTTCTTGTTCCCCATTGAAATAACCTATGTGATAAATGGCTAATATTTCCTTTTCTTTATCTTTCTCTAGATTATTAATTTGTTGTGATAAGAAGCAAAGTTGTTTTTTCTCATTATTAAGAGTACAATTTAAAGTCCAAGCTCCGTACTTTTTTGGTGCTGTTGATGCGTTGATGTTTTCTATACTATACAAAACAAAAGTGCCGGTTATTATAAATAATCCACTAAAAATAAAAGCAATTTTTTTTATACAATCTTTCATATAATGTTTAACCTTTTTAAAATATTTTCTTTTCCTAAAATTTCTGCAATCTCAAATACGCTAGGTGATGCAGTCATACCTGTTATTAAAGCTCTTACCGGTTTCATAATGTCATTCAGCTTTAAGTCGTTTGCTACTGCTATTTCTTTAAATTTATTCTGTACGGATTCCTTATCAAACTGCTCAAGTTTGCTTAAGTTTTCTATAATTTGTTTGATTAAATTCTTATCGCAATTTTCTATAATTTTTTTTGAATCTTGGCTGTAGATGATAGGCGAATCTACTAGATAAATTTGAGCAAAGCGTGTTAGTTCTAGTAATGTTTTACTTCTAACTAACAAGCTTGGCATTGCTTGTTTGATATAGCCTATTTCCTGCTCACTAATCTTAAACTTCTTCGGCAACTCTACTGCTAGGGGTAATTTGTATGTCAATCCGGTACTCGCATCCTCACGTATGTCTATATACGCTGCGGTGCTGCGTTCCGTGTTTTCTCCAAATTCCGCCCTATAAGGGAGCTTCCGAAGAAGTGTATTATAATTTTGTTCCAATATCTCTACAGTCTTTGAAGTTAAGCTATCATTGTCAAGCATTCTTAAGTAATGAGCGTTAAGGCTATTCATCTTAGCAAAATCAAGCTTAGAAGGTGATTTACCGAGTGAATCAAGATTAAACCAGTCTATAGCCTGAGTCATTGAGATAATTTCATCATCGCCGTGACTCCATCCAAGACGCAGTAAATAATTGCACAAACTTTCCGGTAAATACCCCATATCCTTATAAGCTTCAATGCCTAATGCTCCATGCCTTTTGGATAATTTTGCTCCGTCTGCTCCATGAATTAACGGTATATGAGTCATGCTCGGTACTGCATATCCGAAAGCCTGATAAATAGTGAGTTGTCTTGCTGCATTGGTTAAATGATCGTCACCTCTAATAATATGAGTTATACCCATATCATGATCGTCTACTACAACGGCTAGCATGTAAGTAGCAGTGCCGTCTGCTCTTAATAGTACCATATCGTCTATATGAGAGTTTTCAATTACTACCTCACCTTGTAAAGTGTCATGAATTGTTATGCTACCCTCTCTTGGAGTTTTTAGACGTATTACTGGCTTAATATCAGTAGGATAGATAGATGGATCTTTGTCACGCCACTCGCTATTAAAAATAAAATGCTGTTTATTTTCTAAAGCTTGTTGTCGCTGTCTTTCTATTTCTTCTTGGCGAGTAAAACAATAATATGCTTTACCGTTTTGCAGTAATTTTAGTGCAGCTTCTTTGTAAAGATTATTACGTTTAGACTGGAATATAACCTCACCGTTCCAATCAAGCCCTAGCCATTTTAGACCTGAGAATATAGCTTCTACCGCTTCTTTAGTTGACCTTTCTTTATCAGTGTCTTCAATGCGAAGCAAGAACTTACCGTTATGATGCCTTGCGAACAAATAATTAAAAAGGGCGGTTCTTGCCGAACCTATATGTAAAAACCCTGTCGGTGACGGAGCAAATCTAGTAATTACGTTATTATTCATTTATTATCTTTTTTAAATATATACTAAGAACTGTGTCATACCGTGGCTTGCCACGGTATCCAGAAAACAACTAAACATACTAATAATATTAGTATGTTTAACTGGATCCCGCGATCAAGTTGGCTGTGTTGCATGGATCAGTTTTTGCGTCATTGTGAGAAAAGTGCATAGCAATTGACGAAGCAATCCAGTAAAAAATGCTAAAAATTAGCATTTTTTTATTATTTTTCTGAATTGCCACGCTCCTTACAGTCGCTCGCAATGACGATTCGGTATTCATGCAACAAGGCTGATCAAGTTAGCTAGGATAACACGTACTCTTTCTCCCCAAACACATAAAATAATTTACGTCTATATCATCGCTTAATTTCCACTCATTTTTAGCCGGATCATATACCAAGCCTTTCAGCTCTTTAATTTCAATTTTGGTATCCGTAAGCATTTCGTAAATTTCCAACGGTTTTAGGAATTTGCTATAATCATGAGTGTTTTTTGGTACCCAACCTAAAATATATTCGGCAACTATTATTCCAAGTATATAAGCTTTTTTAGTACGGTTAATCGTAGAAATTATTGCCATACCGTTTGGCTTAATATGCTTCACCAAATTTAGTATAAATTGCTGTACGTTTTCTACGTGTTCAATAACCTCAAGACAAATTACCACATCATATAGCTTGTCACTTTCTAATTCTTCTATAGTAGATTGTAAATAATTTATTTTTACGCCGTTTTCCTTAGCATAAGCAGTTGCCGTTTCAATATTACTTTGCAGTGCATCAATGGCTGTAACGTTAAAACCTTGAGTCGCTAAAGGCGTTGCAATTAACCCTCCACCGCAACCGACGTCTAATATTTCTAATTTAGAAATATCGTTAGACACCTTTTCAAACTCTACTTCTAGAGGTAATTTGTGCGTCAATCTGCTGCTCGCATCCTCACGTACCAAAGCGTACGCTGCGGTGCTGTGCTGCATGTTTCCTACCAATTCCTCTCTATAAGCGAGTTTGGAAAGGTGTCTATTGTAATGCGTAGTTATTTTCTCTATTATATATTCAAGGCGAATAGGGTTTATTCGGTGTAAGATACCGAATTCTCCGTCCTTATTCCACCAATTATGAGAAATTTTCTCAAATTTTTCTAATTCTTTTTTATCGATTGAAGACATAGTCTATGATTCTTTCCAATGTCATCCCGTGGCTTGACCACGGGCTCTATAAGTACAGCCTAAGAACTTTAGTGGATCCCGTGGTCAAGCCACGGGATAACAAGAGGCCATACAACAAACATATATAATATACTCAGATGACTTTAATAATACTAGCCTTAATTTTAATTAGCTGCATATTTGCCCCGCTTGGCTGCATTGCCCTATGGAAGAGATATATTTATTTCGGTGATGGGCTTGCTCATAGTAGTTTTTTAGTGGCTAGTATAAGTATTATAGCACATGTTCCATTAATATATTCAGGCATAATAGTTGCAATTCTTTTTTCGTTTTTTGTGTTTATTTTTAAAAATAATTCTGAAAAAAACGCAGTTATTAATTTGATTTCTAGCTTTATGCTAGCTGTTGCTTTAGTTATTAATTATTTTACTTCTTTGCAGAATAATATAGTGAATTTGTTGTTTGGGGATATTTTATCCGTATCTTTTAATGATTTGATGATACTTGCAATAGTGCTAATAACTATTATAGGCTTTATAGTATATTTTTATAATCAAATTCTTCTTATTATTATCAATAGAGATATTGCCGTCATAAAAGGCTTAAAGGTTAATATTATTGAGCTAATATTTTTACTTCTTCTTTCATTATCGGTATTTTCTGCTATAAAGATTGTCGGAGTACTTATGGTAACTGCTATTTTACTTATTCCTGCAATGATTGCACGGTTTATAGCATATAGTCCCTCCCAGATGATTATAATATCAATTCTTATATCTTTATTTATTAATTTTTGTGCTGCATTTAGCTCTTTCTACTTTGATTTACCTTTAACTCCATTGTTTATTATATTAGGTACGTTTATTTATGGTTTGTTGTATTTAAAGCGGTTATTATGAACCAAAATGCATTTACTGAATATGTAAAAAATTGTTAGAACCATATGGTTCAGTAGTCGTTTGTGTAATGTTTGGTGGATATGGTATATATAAGGGTGGTGTTATGATAGGAATTATTAAGAGCAATGAATTATATTTTAAGTCAGATCTAAGCACTTATGAATATTTTCAATCTTTCGGTTCTGAGTCATTTGTATATCAAAGTAAAGGTACACTTGTAACTCTATCATATTGGAAGGTGTTACCTGAAATTATGGAGGATCAAGAGTTATTAGGTAAGTGGTTTAAATTAGTTTTGAATGCTGCTATTAATAGTCAAAAGAAAAAATAAATGTCGTCCCGTGGTTTGACCAGCGTTGTTGTGTGTGGCGTTTTTTTTCGTCATTGCGAGAAGACGCCATAGGCGTCGACAAAGAAATCTCAGGCACGATTCCTGAGATTTCCGCGCTCCTTGCACTTGCAGTCGCAATGACGTTAAAATCTATCCACGTTTTTCATAATCTCAAGATAATCAATTTTGCCGTTTGTAAGTAGAGGTATTTCTGAATCGGTAATAATTACTTTCGGTAAATGTAGTAAAGGAATTTGAGCTTTAGATACAGCATCTGCAAAGTTCTCTCTATTTATATTGGAACCGGTAGTAAGTAAAATAATCTTGTCTTCGTGCGTTTTATCGGGAATAGAAATAGCAGCGTGCAAGGAATCAGGATCAATTTCGCTTGCAAGTTCTTCAATTTTTGTAAGAGATATCATTTTCCCTGCTATTTTAGCAAAGTGTTTTAAACGTCCTAGAGTTGTTATATATCCTTCAGAATCGATTTTGACTATATCGCCTGTGTCGTACCATTCTTTATAAGTACGGTGACCTTCTAAGTCCAAGTAACCAAGCATGATGTTAGGACCCTTAATGAATAAACGTCCCCCTTCATTTATTCCCTCTACTTTCTCAAGCTTATAATCAATTTTCGGTAATAATCTTCCTACCGTGCCTGCTTTATTATGCATAGGGGTATTGCAAGCTATAATAGGTGAGGCTTCTGTAATCCCATATCCTTCAAAAATACGTATGCCATACTTATTAAGCCAAAATTGTCGTGTAGATTCTTTTAATTTCTCGCTACCGGCAAATATATAGCGTAATGAGTAAAAATCATATGGGTGAGCGTAATTAGCATAACCGTTTAAAAAAGTATCGGTAGAAATTAATATAGTTGCTCCAATATCGTATATAACTTCAGGAATGCTACGATAATTTAGTGGAGAAGGATATAGAAACAGCTTAATACCGTTTAAAGTTGTAATAATTGCACCACTAAAACCAAAACAATGAAATAGCGGTAGTGCATTAAATACTATATCTTCAGGGCTAAAAGGTACTTTAGCAGTTATTTGATATCTATTAGTTTGTAAATTTCTGTGAGATAATAATACGGCTTTAGGTTCACCTTCAGTACCCGAAGTAAAAATTATCACTGCCGGTTTTTCGTCATCACGATTACGACAAAAATAATTGTAATAAGTTTGGGCACAATAACTTCCTATTTTTGCTTTTAGTTTTAGGGCTGTACCAATCTGATTTTTAAAGTCTTCTAAATATATTATTTTAATACCGAAATCTAATAAGTTAGTTATTAATTCATGTAAATTTGCTTTCTCAATAAATTGTTTTGAAGTGTAAACTACTTTAATTTGTGCAAGTTTACAGGAGTTAATAATAGTACTTATGCCGCTACTCCAGTTAATTATAGCAGGAACATAACCGCTAGATTGCATAGCGTAAAAAGTAATTAACGTATTCGTGGTATTAGGCAACATTAAGCCTAAATTTCTGCCAAAGATATTATTCTTTTTGATTAAATCACCTAGGATAAAAGATTTTAATATTAAATCTCGATAAGTAACCGCATTATTTTCAAAATCATCAACTATTTTTTTCTTAAATCCATGAATTTTAGCAGCTTCTATAAGAGATGAGAAGACAGTATTTTGATAGTCTGAACTTTCAAACATCATGTCAGCCATGATATCATAAAGAGTCCTAGATATATAACTGCGTCGTTCTTGATTGCTTGTAGCATCGATATTAGCGAATTTTACTGGCGGTAAAACGGTTATAGTAATTTTAGGAAATATTTTTCTTTTTAATATGTTTTTTAATTTTGATAAATGAGTAAATTGAGTACCGTCTATTCTAACCGGTAAGACGGTAGCACTGGCTTTATCGGCGATCATTCCCGGTCCTTCGTATATTTTCATTAAAGAGCCGGTAACGCTTATTCTACCTTCAGGGAAAATTGCTACTTTCTGATCCTTTTGTACTTCTTTTACTAAAGTCTTTATTGCCATTGGGTTACTTGGATCAACCGGCAAAGTTCTTGCCATACGTAAAAACGGTTTAATCCACCATATTTTTTGTATATCGGGACTAATTGCAAAAGTCATTTCTTCTCGTAAGTAAGTAGCAATTAGCGGCGGATCTAGATATGAAATATGGTTAGCAACCACTACTACTTTTTTACCTGCTTTTTGAAAATTTTCAAATCCTTTAACTTCAACATTATACATAAGATCAAAACAGATTTGGAATATTCTTCGCAATAGCTTAAATGGAATAATTTTAACTTCAGGTATTAAACGGTAAATATGTATAGTAACGATTATATTAGCTAGGCTAATAAATAATATAATCCAGGGTATAGTGAAATTTAGGTAAAATAATAAAGATAGAATTATTGTGGATCCCACCATGAAAATGGAATTGATAAGATTGTTAACGGCAATAATTCGACTACGATGAGCAGGGTTTGCGTAATGCTGTAATATCGCAAAAAGCGGAACGATATATAATCCGCCTATTGCCGCTAAGAACAATAAATCTATAACTATGCGCCAGTTATGTCTTTTCGATAAAAATACTAAAATACTTTTTAGCTGAGTAGGTTCGTAGTTAACTGAGCTAATTCTACTTGCAAAGAATAAATCAATACCGAAAATACTAATGCCTAGGGCTGAAATAAATAGATATTTAACGGTAATCTCATCTTCAAATATTTTGCTACATAAAAACGAACCGACCCCAACACCAAGCGAGAAAACCGCTAAAAATAAATTAGCAACATTCTCATCAGCTTTAAAAGTTATCTTAGCAAGTAAAGGTATTTGAGAAATTATAGCAGCTCCGATAAACCAAAACCATGAAATACCAAGTATAGCTAAATATATCTGTTTTTTTGCTTTGGCATATTTAATCATATTTATGCTTTCATCTATAATATTAAAATTTAGTTTAATATCACGATTTACGTTTTTAGATTTTGGGGAACAAAGGCTTGTAATAAAGCCAAGAAAAGCGATGGTAATTAAGGAATAAATTATAAAATTATTGCTGGTTGTATAATAGCTGCCGATTATAGTACCGATAAAAATACCGATAAAAGTTCCGGCTTCAACCAAGCCGTTAGCTCCAAGTAGTTCGTCTTTATTGAGGTGATCAGGTAATACGCTATATTTGATTGGACCGAAAAAAGTAGAATGTATACCCATTAAGCACATAGAACAAAACAGGATTAACAGATTATTATGATGAAATCCGTAAATTGCAAAGGCAATTATACCGATTTCACAAATCTTAATAATTTTAATAAGATTTGCACGCTCGTATTTATCGGCAATTTGTCCTGCTATGCTTGCGAATATTATAAAAGGTAATACAAAAGTAGCATTAGCAATTAAAACAAGTAGGTTATTATATTTACTTAAAGCTCCTGAAATACCATAAGTTATAAGGATTACCAGAGTATTTTTTAATATATTATCATTAAGACAACCGCATAATTGCACTATAAAATTCGGTAAAAAGCGTCTATCTTTGAAAAGATATAATTTGTTTGTGTCCATGATATAAAATATTTTAAATGCTAATTTTATTGGGTGACTCTTATGTCATTCCCGTGAAAACAGGAATCCAGTAATTAAAAAATATAAATACAGTAAGTTTTTAAAACTAAAAACTCGATTTATCTCGCTTTACCCTGGATTCCCGCCTATGTGGGAATGACATAAGCGAGCTATGCAACAAAACCTAAACTCCCCAAATATTAACAATTTATATTAATATGTCAAATGTGGTGCTTACTTACTTTCTGTTTCTAAGCATCTTGATTTTATTAATTCATCTACAAGAGAAATGTTTTCGTCCGTAGAATCAGTGTAATTTTTGACTATTGTTTGTAATGCAGATAAAACTTGGCTTGTAGTATCTTTCGTTTTAACTTTCTTTCTTCTTTGTAAATTCTTTTTTAAGGCAGTTGATAAATTATCAAATTTAGCCGGTGATTTGACTTTTTTCGGTGCTTCTTTGATATAGTTGGTAGATGACATAAATAATTATCTTTTTACATTAGCATTATTATATTATATTATGGATATTTTGGAAAATAAAACTATAAATAATCTATGAATCAAAGTAATATAATCTCTCCTGAGTTATTGGATGAGAGAAGAAATATTGCAAGGCAAGGGGGCGGTGAAGTTAGGATCAACGCACAACATCAAAAAGGTAAGTTAACTGCACGAGAACGCATAGAAGTATTATTAGATCCGGATAGCTTTACCGAAACAGGTATGTTTGTATCCCATAGATGTGATAATTTTGGGATGCAGGATAAAAAGTTTTTAGGTGACGGCGTTGTAACGGGACACGGTACGATAAACGGTAGGTTGGTATTTATTTATAGCCAAGATTTTACCGTACTCGGTGGCTCTCTCGGCGAATATCATGCTAAGAAAATCTGTGATATTATCGATCAAGCTATAGAAACCGGTGCTCCCGTAATCGGTATTAACGACTCAGGGGGAGCAAGAATTCAAGAAGGGGTTGATGCTCTGGCCGGATACGGTGAATTATTTCAGCGTAATGTTTTAGCGTCGGGTGTCATCCCTCAAATTACCCTAATTATGGGCCCTTGTGCCGGTGGTGCGGTATATTCTCCTGCCTTAACCGATTTTATATTTATGGTTAAGAATAGTTCTTATATGTTCGTAACTGGTCCCGATGTAGTAAAAACCGTTACGGGTGAAGAAGTAAGCCAAGAAAAGCTCGGCGGTGCTAGGATGCATACCACTAAAAGCGGCGTTGCCGATCTTGCATTTAACAATGATATAGAAGCATTGCTTGAAATTCGTAAATTCTTTAATTTCCTTCCGTCATCCAATCGTAGTCCTCTTCCTGTTCGTTCGACTGTTGATCCTGCCGATAGAGTTGATATGTCTCTTAGCACGTTAATACCTAACACTCCTAATAAGCCTTATGATATGAAAGAGCTTGTTGAGCGTATCGTTGATGAGGGAGAATTTTTTGAACTACAACCTGATTTTGCTAAGAATATCATTATTGGCTTTGGTTATATGGAAGGTTATCCGGTAGGATTTGTGGCTAATCAGCCTTTGCATTTAGCAGGATGTTTAGATATAAACGCCTCAAGAAAAGCAGCAAGATTTGTTAGATTTTGTGATGCTTTCAATATTCCTATAGTAAGTCTTGTTGATGTGCCTGGATTTCTGCCTGGTATATCCCAAGAGCATGACGGTATTATTAAACACGGAGCTAAGCTGTTATACGCTTATGCGGAAGCTACAGTGCCGAAGATTACTGTAATTACCCGTAAGGCTTATGGAGGTGCTTATATAGTTATGAACTCCAAGCATCTTAGAGGTGATATAAACTATGCTTGGTTTAATTCGGAAATCGCTGTTATGGGGGCAGAGGGAGCAGCCGAGATAATATTTAAGGAAGAATGTAAAAACCCTGAAGCTAAAAAACAAAAAATCGATGAATATAGGAAAGTAGTAACTTCGCCTTTTGTTGTGGCATCTAGGGGATATTTGGATGATATTATAAGACCGCAAAATACCAGATGGCGAATATGTAAGGCGTTAAATTTCCTGCGTACTAAAAAAGTAGAACTGCCTTGGAAGAAGCATGATAATTTGCCGCTTTAGCTGTTATCCCGTGGTGTGACCATGGGATCTCAGAATACAGCCTGTGACACAAGACCCCGTGGTCAAGCCACGGGGTGACATTAGGATATAAAAAACTATGAATAAACCATTATTTGATAAAATTTTAATTGCTAATCGTAGTGAGATCGCCGTTAGGATAATACGTACCTTAAAAAAGATGGGGATAAAGTCGGTGGCAGTATATTCTGAAGCAGATACAAACTCAATGTATGTGCAGCATGCAGATGAGGCTTATTATATAGGTGATTCCCCTGCAACGGAAAGTTATTTATCTATTAAAAATATTATTTCGGCGATTCGTGAAAGTGGCGCAAGTGCAGTACATCCAGGTTACGGTTTTTTATCAGAAAATCCAAATTTTGCTAATATTCTTAAAAGAGAAGGTGTTGTTTTAATAGGACCGAGTGCCGGAACTATTAAAAAAATGGGCGATAAAATCGAAGCAAAAAAGATAGCGATAGAAGCCGGAGTTAACACCGTGCCAGGTTATATGGGCACTATAAACGATGTTAAACAAGCTATAGATATTGCTAAAGAGATTGGTTTTCCGGTAATAGTAAAAGCGGCTGCCGGCGGCGGTGGACGTGGTATGAGAGTAGTGAATAATCCCGCTGAAATGGCCAATGCTTTTGAGTCGGCAAAGCTTGAAGCAGCCAATAGTTTTAGTGACGATAGATTATTTATTGAGAAGTTAATTCAAACTCCCCGTCATATCGAAATTCAGCTAATTGCCGATCAATACGGCAATAGTGTATGTCTCGGAGAGCGGGAATGTTCAATACAGCGTCACCATCAAAAAGTAATCGAAGAAGCACCAAGTTCTTTTATTACTGAAGATATAAGGCAAGAAATGTATCGGCAGGTAATATCCTTATCTCAAAAAGTGGGATATTATTCGGCCGGTACCGTTGAGTTTATAGTAGATAGCAATAAAAATTTCTATTTTTTAGAGATGAATACTAGGTTGCAAGTCGAGCATCCTGTTACTGAGCTAATTACCGGTATAGATATCGTTGAAGAGATGATACAAATCGCAGCCGGCGAGAAATTATCATTTACACAAGATGACGTAAAATTAAAAGGTTGGGCATTTGAATCACGAATTTGTGCCGAAAACCCAAGCCGAGGTTTCTTACCTTCTAGCGGTAGAATTATAGCTTATTCCGAACCTGCAAAGAGTCCTAATATCCGTATAGATACAGGGATTGGGCTTGGCGGCGAAGTAAGTATGTTTTATGACTCAATGATTGCAAAATTATGTACTTACGGTGAAACAAGAGAGCAGGCAATTGAGCTAATGCATTCTGCTTTGAGTGCTTATATAATTAACGGTATTGCTCATAATATCAGTTTCTTAGAAGCGGTAATGCTACATCCACGCTTTGTTAGCGGCGATATTTCTACTGCCTTTATTCAAGAAGAATATCCTGACGGTTTTTCCGGAGCTAGTCTAACTTCAGAAGTAACTACCGTATTTTTAGCAACGGCTATTTTTATTTATATATCGGAGCAAAGACGTGCTTCTTTAATTTCCGGCAATATTAACAATCAGGCTAACAAAATAGGTACAAGGTGGGTAGTAACTATCGATGATAAGCTATTTCCTGTATTAATTACACCTGTTGAAAACGGCTATAATATACGTCACGAAAGCGATAGAATATATATTCGTAGTAACTGGAATTTAGGTAATGAACTTTTTACGGCTATAATTAATGGTAAAAAGACAAATGTGAAAATTGAGAATATCAGAACCGGTTATTTATTATCGCATGCCGGTATTAGCGTAAAAGCCTTTGTACGCTCTCCTCGTATCTCAGAACTTGAAGCGTTGATGGTCTCAAAAGTAGTGGTGGAAGAAAGCTCCGAACTACAAGCTCCTCTAAGCGGTCAGATTGCTGCAATAAAGGTGAAAGAAGGGCAGGAAGTGACGGCAGGGCAAGAAATTATGATTTTAACTGCTATGAAAATGGAAAACCTGATTCTTGCCGAAAGAGATGGAAAAATAGCTAAAATTTTTGTTAATGAAAAGGATAATGTTATAAGAGGGCAGGTATTATTAGAATTTGCTTGATATGTTAGATTCTGTAAAGGATAATTCCATTATTTATATTTTCAGATATTTTTTAGCGCAAATTAATAAGATGTTTGCAGTAATAGTTGTTCCTATTTCAAAACAATCTTATAATTTACAGCAAAGAAGAGCAAAAATAGATTAATTTAATTTTCCTTCCGTAAGATTTAGATGAGCCATGGTTCCTCCGTATTTTAATTAGATACATATATTACCATGAAATATGATTCTCATGTTTTATGGTAATATATGTATCTAATAAATGTGTAAGAGGTTTTGTCGTCATTGTGAGGCAAATTGTACGTTTTGATTAAGCAATATAGTTATAATAATATTAGTATTTTTAACTAGACCCCATGGACAAGCCACAGGGTAACAATTAGGAAACTGGTCCACGCAACAACGTCTATGCAGGAATGACATAAGAGCAGGCAATGAAGCAATCTTATCGTAGGAATGACATTATTAAAGCTCAGAATCAAATATTTTTATATCACCGCCTAAAGACGTTTCTTCATCAAGTCTCTCAAGGGCAAAAGTGAAAATATACCTGATTTAGAAGGAGTATGTTCTAACCTAGAGCCTATGTTAGGTTTTTCAGTTTCAACCTTAAAATCAGAAACATAGTCCTCGTCTTCTACTACAGTATTTGTATTTATTGGAATTTTCTTCCCGCTAGAATAATCTTCTAACAGTGCTTTAATTTCTGCGAAATTTTGTAAATCTTTAGATAGTTGTTTTTTGAATTTAGACAATTTTTGCTTTATTTGTTCTGATGATAAATTCTTATATCCGTCATAATGTGATGATATACGTGTTTTTCATATCGTCTCTAATATGTATTGGTGGTTAGGATTATTAGCTTTTTCACACAATGTAGAAATCTCAGTGATTTGAGTGGGTTGACACGATACATCGCTATATGTAAGTTATCTTTTTCCCATCCTTTAACATTATAGTTACCGTGTTTAAGTAAATATTTTACTATTGTGACCTGCCCATACTCTGATGCAAGCATTAAAGGTGATACATCTGTATTGCCGTTAATCGTTTGTATCTAATAATGTTTTTACCGCATTTAAATTACCGTATATTATTGATACTTCTAGAGCTACATCTAAATTAGCATTTTTAGATAAAAGATACTTTGCAATTTCTTTTCTATTTTTTAAATTTGCGGTACTTAATGGTGTGTTAAACGATATTCAGTATTAACATCAAAACCGTATATTTCAACAAATTTTTTAATTACTTCAAGCTTATTTTCGTTTATTGCTTTAAAAAAGATTTGCTTATGAAGACCGTTTACATTTTGACCACCTTGTGCTGCTTCTTCTAAGGTTGTATTTAAATAAGTTGCTCCTTTTATTAAAAGATCACATGTAATGTCTATTTTGTAAGGTTCTTCCAAACCGGCAGTAACATTTAGTGTATTAGAACCATAATGACTAAAATTTACATTCACTCCTTTTTCTTCTACAAAATACTTTACTAAAATTAAACTTTTATTGTGTATTGCTTGTATTAGACTGGGATTAGGTTCAAACGTAAGATGATTAAGTAAATATTCAGCTTGTGTATTATTGTTTTTAAGTGCGAATTCTAATGCTTTGTATTTATTTTACACCTTGCGATATAAGGTCTTCCATGAGATTTATTTTATTTAAATTCGGATCATCTAAGCTAGCTATAATATTTAATGCTGTTCCGTCTTTAGGATGAAACGCATCAAAATATTGTTTTAAATACCCTAGAGTTATTACATTTTCTGTTTTAGTAGTTTCCGGCTTAATAGTTCTTTTAATTTGAGAACCCCCTGGAGCTGTGGAGGAGTTGTGCATGATAATTTACCTTAAATTAATTTATAGCGTGCGTACTATAGATTAATCTAAGTAAATTATCAACATCTTAATTGATAGTAAAATAATTTACGATTTCTTAACTTTAAGTTGTATTTGATGGTTCTCTAATTCTACTTTACTTACATAATCAGGCGTGAAATTTTTAGCAAACTCGCCTAAAGTTTGTTCTTTAATAAAGTCTCCATAATTATCAATTATCTTAGATAAATTAAACTCGCTTATTATCTCAATTAAAATCCTGTCAGTGATAGAGAAATCGGCATCTTTTCGAGCCTGTTGTATAAAGCGTACAATGTCTCTTGCGTATCCTTCTTCTATTAACTCAGGTGTTAGCTCTAAATCAAGTATTAACAAGCTACTATTATTCTCAAAACTTGCTGCTCCTTTGATATGTGAATACGGTGCTAAAACTAGCTTATATTCGTCACTATTTAAGGTTTCACCGCATATAGCTAAACCGTCTGCGATAGCTTCCCACTCACCTTTTTTAGAAGCGGCTATAATCTCTTTCATTTTATGCGGCAAACGTTTACCAAGCATTGGGAAATTAATCGATAGTTTTTTGCTTGCGTAATTCTCTAGATCGTCACGATAAATTACTGCCTTAACATTAATTTCATCTTTAATTAAATCTTCAAAATCTTTGAGGTTGTTATTATGTTTACTGATAATAGCTATGCTAGCAAGTGGTTGTCTTACCCTGATATTTTCAGTGCTTCGGATAAATAGGCTATTACTGCAAATATCAAGCACGTTATCCATAGTAGCAACCAGCTCGTGATTTATTTCAAAGTCTGAGAGAGTAGGGTAGTTGCAGAGATGTACGCTAATCGCGTCATTGCGAGGCACTGAAAGTGCCGTGGCAATCTTATGAGATACTCCTGAAATTGCTTTGTCAAGACTTGTGTCTTTCCTCACAATGACGTTTGATTTTTCTGAGAGTGCCGTGTCGTTACGCTCCTCACAATGACGTAATCCCTTATATATCGCTTCCGAAATCATAGGCACTAGTGCCGACATCGCAATAGTCATGGTGTCTAAACATGAATATAGAGTATTATAAGCATTTTGCTTATCTGTATCTTTTTCGCTTTTCCAAAATCTAGCTCGGCTTCGTCTTATATACCAGTTATTCAAAACTTCAAAAAATTCTGAAACTGCATGATAAGCTGTTTGCGTATCGAAATTATCTAAGCTCTCTTCAATTTTTTGTACGGCTATTTTAAGCTTAGATAATATATAAACATCAAGTACGTTTTTAGAGCTAAAATTAAGCTTGCCTTTAAGCGAATCGGTATTAGCATACATCGTAAAGAAATGGTAAGCATTCCATATAGGTTTGATAAATAGACGAAGCGTATCAAATACCATTTTGCCGTCTTTATCAATTAATAGCTCCTGACCTTTAACAACGTTTGAAGATAACATCGTAACTCTTAAAGCGTCAGAGCTGTATTTATCAAATAGCTCCAGCGGATCGGCGTAGTTATTAAGACGCTTTGAAAGTTTTTGACCTGTAGAGTCTAAAATTATGCCGTGGCATATACAATTTAAAAACGGTGGGCGATCAAATAAAGCGGTAGATAGCACCATTAAAGTATAAAACCATCCGCGTGTTTGAGCTGAATACTCAACTATAAAATCAGCCGGAAAATGATCCTCAAACCACTCTTTATTTTCAAAAGGGTAATGGGCTTGCCCATATGGCATTGAACCGCTTTCAAACCAGCAATCAAACACGTCTTCTATTCTACGCATTGTTGATTTACCGGTTGGATCGTTGGGATTTGGTCTTGTCAGTTCATCGATAAAAGGACGATGTAAATCAGTAACTTTAACACCAAAATCTTTCTCTAATTCCTCTATAGAGCCGTAAACGTCTATGCGTGGATATTTTGGATCATCGGACTTCCATACAGGCAGCGGCGTGCCCCAGAATCTATTACGGCTTATCGACCAATCACGGGCATTTTCAAGCCACTTACCAAATAAATTATCTTTAACATGGAAAGGTATCCAGTTAATTTGCTGATTTAACTCTACCATTCTATCTTTAAATTGTGTAACCTTTACGTACCATGACGGAACAGCCTTATATATAAGAGGCGTATCTGTTCGCCAGCAATGAGGATAATTATGAATATACTGCTCGGTTTTTAGCCAATTTCCTTGCTCTTTCAGTTTGATTATTATTTTGTCATTTGCATCAAATACTTGTAAGCCCTCTAAATCAGGAATTTCTTTAGTGAATTTACCGCTATTATCAACAGGACAAACAAGCTCAATACCTTTCGATTCACAAAGTATTTGGTCATCTTCACCAAAACCTGGAGCCATATGTACGACTCCCGTGCCGTCACCCTCAACCACGAAATCGCCTGCAAATATCTTGAAGCTGTTTGGATGATTTTCGAAATAGTCGAATAAAGATTTATAGCTCAATCCTTGAAGTGCTGAACCTTTAATTATCTCAAAATTTTCTTCACCGCTAAGTCCTAATTCTTTAGCATATTTAGAGACGGAATAGGCAGCTATTATATAACAAACATCATTTTTAGGGACTAATGCATAATCTATATCACTACCGACTGCTAAGGCTAAATTTGACGGCAATGTCCAAGGTGTTGTCGTCCAAGCGAGTATACGGTATTCTTTAAAAGATCCTGTGGTCGTAGCCACGGGATGAGATAGTACAAAACTCACCGTTACAGCTTTATCGGCTCGCTCACGATAAGAATTATCAAGTCTTGTTTCAAAATTAGAAAGCGGTGTTTCGCATGCCCAAGAATAAGGCATTACCCGCATAGATTCATACAATAACCCCTTATTATATAACTCCTTAAATGCCCAAAGTACGGATTCCATAAAATTCTTATCCATCGTTTTATAAGAATTTTTAAAATCCACCCATCTTGCTTGACGAGTTACATATTCTTCCCAATCATTAGCATATTTCATTACCGAAGCTCTGCAATGTGTATTAAACTTCTCTATACCAAAATTAGCTATTGCAAGACGTCCTGAAATGCCAAGTTCTTTCTCTGATTGCATTTCAGCAGGAAGACCGTGACAGTCCCAACCAAAGCGACGTTCGACTTTCTTACCTTTTATGGTTTGGTATCTAGCATATACGTCTTTAATAAAGCCGGTAAGCAAATGACCGTAATGCGGCAAACCGTTTGCAAAAGGCGGGCCGTCATAAAAAATAAATTCTGACTCTCCGTTCCTATCATCAATAGATTTTTGGAATATATTATTGTCTTGCCAAAATTTTAGTATCTCTTGCTCTAAGCCTGCAAAATCAGCATTCGAGCTAACTTCAGGATAATATTTAGTATTTGTCATTATTTTAGAAATTATTTTTAAAAATATCTTCATTATATGTAAGAGAGGTCATAATACAAGAATTTTTAAGGTAGTTAAGAAAGTAATAAGGTGTATTACAGATTAAAAGATGATATAGAAATTTTGTCTAACTCAATTCATTTCACTATTAGTTACTAGCTATCGTTTCAGTTTCATAAGCCGGATAATATTTGTGCTTCGTATCCTAAATACTGCCACTCTTCATTTAAATATTTAAACATTACTTCAACTCTAGTATATTTTGTTAAATCGCTAAGGCCCTGTGCTTTAGCATCATTTTCTACTTTATTACTTAATATTTAGTAGGAGCTTTTGTTTTTGCTCTAAATTAATAGTTTTCATAAGCGCTAGCAAATCACAGATTTTAAATATTAAATTCTTTACATATTTCTTTTCTGTTTTATAAGAATAATATTTGTCATCATTTATCTTCTCTTGAAGATCTAAATTATTCAGAGAAAAGTATCTTTAGTGTTTTTGAATTTTCACCGAAATAACTTATAGGGATAACTTGATTATTAACTAATGTTCTAGCATGTTCTTTATTAGAACATGCTTTTTTAAATTGAGTTTTCATATTATGTGAATTAGCAAATCAAAACAATATTGCAACTTAATTGTAAGCTAGCTCAAGCTTTGTCTGCTGTATATATCGGATAATGTTTTCCTGTCCTTTTTCTTCCGTAAGTAAAGCCATTAAGGAAGAAGAATCAAGAATTATTGTTATGAGAAGACATTATTGGGTTACAAGTTAAAATTTAGAATTTTCTTTATTCGCTTTTTGATATTTCTGTTTTAAAAATTCATCAACAAATGATTCTGATTTAGAACCATGTTGTTTAAACAATGCTTGAGCTTCTTTTACAGTCTTATGACAAGTGATTAAATGTAATTTATTATTAACTTTATTTATAAGTTTCAATAGCATTTTTATATTTGATATGGAGTTAATATTACCAATTAAGCATATCTACGTAAACATTCTAACTATGGGGATCTTTGAAGGGGCGAGTAATTTTTTCATCTGTGAGAAAGTTTTTACTATATTTTCTAAGGCAGTCTCAATCAATTTATCGGTTTCAATATAATTGTCCGATTCGTCTTGGATATAAAAAAGAATAGATGAAACATAAACCGAGAGCAATAAGCTTCTTTTGGTATAATAGTTAAAATCAAGAGATTTATCACTGGCATAACGCCAAATAGCATCACAACTACGGAATGCAACTTCAGTTCCTTGTATTGGGTTTAATGCAAAATAAGCGGCATTCTTACTATGAATAATAGGAAGTACGGTTTTGACCCTAGTCTTTACGGCCAAAGATATTTTTTCTCTTATTTTTGATGGTTCTACTATTATCTTTAAGCTTTCTAGCATAATATTATCTAAATACTCTTCCAAGAATCCTACTATTTCGGATAAACCTTCTGGAAAAACTATTAAGCTATAGCCTTTTGCGAAACCGCATTTTTCTTCTGCTTCTTCGAGTAGTTTATTATTCCATTCATTAAATGGTAATAAGTCTAATAAAGATTGCACGAAGCTTATTTTTTTGATATGGTGTTCTTCTTGAATGCTCATATTTTTAACCTTGACATATAACTGAATTATAGGGTATAGTTCAATAAACCACAATATCTTTTAAGGAGAGTAATTTTAGTGATACTAGTAAATGTTCACGCCGGTAATTGTGATAATACGCTTAAGAATTTTAAGAAAAAGCTACAAAGAGAGCTTTATTTTCGTAAGATGAAAGAACAGCGTTATTATGAAACACCTTCAGCGAAGCGTGTTCGTAAAGTACAAGAAGCAGCAAGAAGACAGAGAAAATTTGCTCGTAAAAAAATGTTTGATAAATAAAATTTCAAACAATTTTCATACTAAATAAAAAGCTAGAAATATTAATATTTCTAGCTTTTTTTATTGTCATCTAGTTGCTTGACCATGTGTTGTACGAACGTTCAAGATGTCATTCCTACGCAAGCAGGAATCCAAAAAATAGCCATACAAAATTTTATGTATTTGATGAAATAAATATAATAAAAAAACAAGTTTTTATATGTTTGACTGGATTCCCGCTTCCGCGGGAAAATGACATAAAAACAATCAATGCAACAACACCCCGCTTTTGCAGAAATGACAATAAGACACTTAAAACTTGAAATATTTTCAATTAGCTTTTTTTTATGTTATAAAGAACTGTTATAGTCATATAAACAGTATCTATGCTTAGTTATCTTAAACAAAATTTACATTCTTATTTTTCTAGTAGAGTACTAACTTTTACTTTAGCAACAGCAGCTATTATTTTTGCTTGTGCTACTTTTTATGTGATATCTTTAGAATCAAAGAATTTTAGTACGATTATTGGATTTTTATTAGTTGATTTAGCAATTTTTTTAATTTTAGGTGTTGTACTAACTCAAAAATTTTTTACTAAAAATAATAATAACGATAGTTCTAAATTACAAAATCGTATTGTAATTGCCTTTAGTTTAGTTGCAGCTATTCCAACTATAATTGTTTCGGTATTTTCTGTTTATTTTTTTAATCTTAGTGTTCAAGCTTGGTTTGATAAGAAGATTTCTACGGTTCTTGATCAATCCGTGATAGTTGCAGAATCGTATATTGCCGAGCATAAATTACAGCTAAAAGAAACGGCTTTAGCCGTTGCTGAAGATTTAAGCGATATGTATTACGATTTAATTCACAATCCCGCTTTATTTACTAAAACACTTAATACTGAAGCAGAGATGCGTTCGCTTGATGAGGCTATAGTTTTAAACAAATCTACTAATACTATAGTAGCTAATAGTTATTTAAGTTTTTCATTATCATTTGCAACTATCCCTGCACATTTAATAAAAAAAGCGGATTTAGGTGAACTGGTGGAAGTAAAATCCGATCCAACCAAAATAAGAATGCTGATTAAGTTAAAAGAGTATAATGATGTGTATTTATTAGTTGGTAGATTAGTAGATAATAAAATTATCGACCATGTAGATGCAACTAACGGAGCAGCTGCCGAGTATAATAGCCTTAAAAATGAAATAGATAATATACAGATTAAGTTCTCTATAATGTTTATCTTTATTGCCTTATTACTTCTTTTTGTAGCTATAAGTTTCGGGGTTATATTTACTGCTAAAATAGTAAAACCTATTAAAAAATTAGTTACTGCAACCGATAACGTTAAAGACGGCGATTTAACGGTACAAGTGCCTGAAAATGAAGTAGATAAAGACGAAATAGGCACGCTTTATGTGGCATTTAATAGAATGATTAAGCAGCTTTCTCGCCAGCAGCGTGATTTAGTTATAGCACAGAGGGCTATGGCTTGGTCAGATGTTGCAAAAAAAGTAGCCCATGAAATCAAGAATCCGTTAACTCCTATTTTACTTGCTTCTGAAAGA
Organism: Candidatus Rickettsia barbarica; assembly: GCF_041477405.1. NCBI lineage: Bacteria > Pseudomonadati > Pseudomonadota > Alphaproteobacteria > Rickettsiales > Rickettsiaceae > Rickettsia > Candidatus Rickettsia barbarica. The sequence continues at coordinate 288,155 of NZ_JBEWYL010000001.1, forward strand.
TTGCTGAAGAAATTTAGCCCTGAAATTAAGGAAAGGGTAGAATTTGAAAATTATTTAAAAATGATTATTCGCCATACTAACGATATTAAAAATATAGTATCCGAATTTGTTCTTTTTGCACGTCTTCCTGCTCCTAAATTTACGAAGAGTGAATTAGTTTATTTAGTTAAACATATTGTTGAAGCACGTAAATTACTTAATGATCATATTTTGTATAAATTTGAGTCTAACGTAGAACAATTTGATTTTATGTGTGATGCTACCCAAATAAATCAAGTTATGATCAATTTATTGAAAAACGCAGAAGAGTCAATAGAAGGACGAGCATCAGGGAAAATAGAAGTTACTATAGATGTTAAAGATGATTTTATTAGCGTTATTGTAACGGATAACGGTAAAGGATTCCCGCCTGAGCTAATAGGCAAAGCTACCGAAAGCTATGTTACGACCAGCAGTAAAGGTATGGGAGTAGGGCTTGCTATAGTTAAAAGAATAGTCGAAGAACATTGCGGCATTCTAGATATAGCAAACAGAGAAGCAGAGGGAGCAATAATCGATATAAAATTTGATTTAAAAGAATTGGATTTAAAGGTTAAGCGTTTGGAAATGTAGTATTTTACTAGAGGATGCAGTTCTTAAAGAAAATTTAGAATCAATTATTTATCACCTAATATGAACACAAATCATAAACAAAAAGCAAAGTTATGAATGTAGAAATCACAGAGTTTTTAGCAAAAGAGCTTATTATAGAACAATCCCCTAAATGGTTTCATTTACCTATCAAACCGGTTGAATTTAGTGGTTATGATAATAGAACCTTTCATTTAGGCGATGAAATGTTAATTAGATGACCAAGTGCAGCAAAATATGTAGGTGCGGTTTCAAAAGAACACAAATGGTTACCAATATTAGCGCCTAACTTGTCATTTCATATCCCTAAGCCTTGAGCTTTAGGTAAACCTTCAAAAAATTATCCTTGGAATTAGTTAATATATAAATGGATTGAAGGAAAAAAGTGCAAATAGCTTTGATACTAGTAGCTTAAATTTATCTCTAATTGCTTCTGATCTAGCAAAATTTCTAAATGAATTGCGTAAGATTGATATAATTGATGGACCTGTTCCAGGTACTCATAACTTTTGGCGTGGAGGTGATCTTGCAATTTATGACCTTGAGACAAAAATAGCAATTAAAAATTTAAAAGATTTGGTTGATGCAGATAAAGTTCTATCTGTTTGGGAACAAGCATTAAAGTTTCAGTGGAATAAAAAACCTGTATGGATTCATGGTGATTTTGCAAGTGGTAATATTATTATAAAAAATGGTAAGCTTAATGCAGTAAGCGATTGTGGAGGTATGGGTATTGGTGATCCTGCTTGTGATTTGGTAATAATTTGGCCTTTTCTACAAAATGAAGCAAGAGAAATTTTTAAAGAACAGCTAGCATTAGATGATGATACTTGGGCAAGAGTACGAGGTTGGGCTTTGTGGAAAGCTTTAATTGCTCCACTAGATGGTTTGGATGCTGTTAAGAATTTACAAATTATTCATGATATTTTATATGAGCATGAAAAATTATGATTGAGATAGCTATTTATAAATTACTATATCAATGAGTAATAGACATCTGCGAAGTATATAGACTAGAGTTTAACTAAAGTTTTGTAATTATTATAAACCGTTTAAAGAAGGATCTAAATCTAGATATATAGAACAAAAATAAAATAATTTCAAAATTGTAGTTGACATAGCTGATTATATTGCATATAACTACATCTATCCAAAGCGATAAATGAAAAAAAGTCGCAGCTGTTTTTAAAAGTAAATAATTAGATATAGATAGTGA